>CAZWLS010000070.1:0-15191 GCA_964634415.1 uncultured Roseivirgaceae bacterium
ATCCTTTCCTTTGTAAGTGGAGAATTGAGGGTCGAGTCGCTGTTCATTAGCGTTGTCGATTACTTCCCAATGCTCGGCAGTAAGTGGTATAGGCTGAGCGAAAACGTGAATGGTACTAAAGAAATGTGGATTTGGAATGGACTCGTCATGAAGCGAAAAGCAAAGCTTGGTGATCGCAATATTGTAATGACCGCTACCGATGTGCAGACTGATCTCAATCCCAGCCCTGAAATATTCAAAATCCCTTCTTACTTTCGCGAAAAAGAATAGATGCACAAACTATTTCTCATAATCTCATCAATTTCGGGAATGCTAGCAGTTATGCTTGGTGCTTTTGGAGCACATGCACTCAAAGACAAGCTACAGTCCGAAGGAAACTTAGATACTTTTCAAACTGCTGTTCAATACCAGTTTTACCATACATTGGCACTTTTAGGTATTGCATTCTTGCTAACAAAGTACGAAAGTCAGTGGCTGAATTATGCAGGATATAGCATGACTTTTGGCATTCTTGTATTTTCTGGATCGCTGTACATCTTATGTTTTACAGGCATAAAATGGCTTGGGGCGATCACTCCAATTGGAGGATTGCTATTTATTCTTGGGTGGGCATTTCTACTAACAGCCGCACTTAAAACGCTTTAATATCCTCAAGAAAGGATTAGACAACCCTCTCTTGATTCTAGCAATTCTATTCTGTACTAATTGTATTTCCATAGATGTCAATCAGTGTTATTTTGAAGTGAGAAAGGTTCTCTTCATCAACGTTTCTAACCACTATATCATAGACTTTGGATGGCATTGCAAACAATTCATGATCATCTTCATTTATTGGATAATAACCAGTTGGATGGTTTACACTTCCTGGATAATCTTGATGAAAATCATCCTTTCGTCTTTCGTATAGACTTGAGATTTTATCATGACCATTGAAAGGATATGAAAAAATGGATAGCGTCTCATTTATGTGTGGTGTATCTCTTTCGGCTGCATCATCAATCATCTGTCTTTTTTCAAAATTCAATCGGCCATCTAAACCCAATTGATCATTAATAACTCGAATTTCAAGAAGAGACAGAACATTACCCTTTAACGCAATTCGAAAATACGCTTCATTTAATTTCTTATTGAACCCTATCAAGCTAATGAACACATCATCTGGCTCTTTGAGAGCTTTATAATAAGATGACACATTTGGATTTAGGAGTCTTCCAGGATGAATGTATTCGCCATCTACCCTCAAATCCCAATGAAGGTGACAAGTAGAAGCCCCTTTGTGTCCCATATAACCCAGTAGTTCACCCTTAGCAACCGGAACATCTTCATCTTTATCACCTATTTTGAACTTATCTTCCACTGAGCTATGATGCCGATAGACCATACTAACCTCAGCTTCTGTACCATCAGCAAAGCGTAAGGGCTCGTCACATTTTATATAAATATCATTCTTTTCTTCCCTGAAACTATAGACCACACCTGCGCATGCACTGTATATAGGTGCAGGATTCGATTGATCTGATGTTTCACCATCATCTGGGCAATGGAAAAAATTTTCTCCAAAGGTCAGCTGATCACTAAAATCTATTCCTCCGTGCAAGTCTTGTTGTAATGTTTCTTCTTGATAGTTTAAGAACCTTGGACCATAGCTAGCTTTAACGAGAATATTGTCTTCAGATGGATCGTACTCATTGCTAGAAAACAGATTTGAGGGAACAGGAGAAGCAAGATCAAAAGTTACATTTTCATCCGATCGCTTCTCCATTTCAGTATCAATAGTGTGTTTAAGTGAATATGAAAATGGTAACTCAATATCTGTATCGCAAACATCTCCTATCCCATCGCTGTCGCTATCCATTTGATCAGCATTGGGTATAAATCTACAGTTATCTGCTTCGTTCGCAATCCCATCTCCGTCTATATCATCATCACAAACATCTCCTATACCATCATCATCAGTATCCAATTGATCTTCATTTGCTGTTTCAGGGCAGTTATCAATATCATTAAGTATGCCATCCAAATCGCAATCCTCACATATGGTCGATTCATCGTTGCTGCATGAGATCATTTGAAATGCTAATATTGTTATGAGTAGTAAACTGACTTTCTTCATTGTGCTTGATTATTTTTTCACAATGAATGATAGTTAGAACCCCGTTGTTGAATATCAATAGAAGGAAAAATTGCTCAGTAAATAGACAAAAAGTCTACCTTGTCTGAGTCAAAGTATAATATATGAAAACTAAGGAATGTCCTTCATGCGCCATGGAGGTTGATGCTAAAAGCAAAGAGTGTCCCATTTGTCAATATGAGTTTGCTGAGGTAAGCACTGGATACAAATGGATAGCAATTCTCTTAATTATAGTAATGCTTCTTTACCTCGTATTCTAGGTAGAATACCGTTATTGCAATGCTGACCCTAACCTCCAGGCATCAGCTGTATTGTTCTGACGCTCAAAAGCGCCAGAACTCACAACTTGAATGATTAACGAACTAAGCAAGCCGATACTTGCACCGAAACCGAAACCATATTCAACTAAAGAAAAAGTATTTTGATCCAGTACTTGAGAAAGGTAAGCACCTACTTTGGCACCAAAACCACCTCCTAGCACTATTCCAATAATTAAAGACCTTACTATCTGCTTCATAATTTTTTAGCTATACATTAAAATCACTGAGTAATAAAATGGGATACCAATCATCACATTGATCGGAAATGTAATTCCCAATGCCATTGGTAGATATAATCCCGGATTTGCTTCCGGTATGGCTTGCTTCATTGCGGCAGGCACTGCGATATAAGAAGCACTAGCCCCAAGAATTGCAAACAATAGTTGATTACCTGGCTCACTGGTAATTTGCATACTAATCAGCAGTGCAATTAACCCATTGATAAAAGGCATCAAACTGGAAAAAATAAATGGATATAATCCTTTATTTATGATACTCGACAACTGCTTTCCACTTGTAATTCCCATATCTAAGAGGAATACCGCCAAAAAGCCTTTGAAAATATCAGTTGTGAATGGACGGATACCTTCTGCCTGCTCGGCAGAGGCCATATAACCGATGACTAAACTGCCCATAATTAGCAGCACGCTACCATTGGTTACAGAGTGCCACAGGATATTGGAAAGTGGAGATTTTTGAGACTCACTACTTCTCTTAAAGTAATTAATAAGCAAAACTCCTACGATAATCGCAGGTGCCTCCATCAAAGCCATCACAGCAATCATATGTCCATTGAATTCTACTGCTTCAAAATCCAGAAACGATGTGGCTGTAACAAACGTAACGGCACTAACTGAACCATAAGAAGCAGCTATTGCGCCCGCATTCTCAATACTCATTTTTCTCTTTAGAATGAAAAATGAGGCAAGCGGAATAGCTATTGCAAGAAATAAGCCCAAGCCCATGCTCATCAACGTTTCAAAGTTGATACCGCTATGAGAGAGCTCTTGGCCTCCTTTGAAGCCAATTGATAATAATAAATAGATAGAAATAAATTTTGAACTGTTCTCTGGGATTTCCAGATCACTCTTGAACTGCACTGCTATTATTCCAAGGATAAAAAAAAGCAGTGCAGGGTTGGTCAGGTTCTCAAGGATGGTATTCAAATCCATTCTTAATCAGAGATTTTAATTCTTAGTGACTTTGAATATGTAATTTTCTTTCCCAGACTTTCAGCTTTGAGTATGAATGAATGAAGCGTCATGCTAGATAAATTATCAGCTTGCAATTCCTTTTCGCCATTCCACTCACAATTTTCCAATGGATACTCTCCCTTATCTTCTAAAGTCTTTTGAAAAAGCGTGTAAAGCGAAGGAGACTCTGCGCGAACCTTAGCTTTCTGATCGGCTGTCATTGGACTCTCTTGTTCATGATCCGAATCGATACAAATCGTTAACTCATCTTGAGTATCAACCTGGCTAAGTGTTGCTTCCATTTCAAGTGGAGAATTCATAATTAATGTCATGTGTATTTATTTTGATTCAAGTGCGAAACTAAAGTCACTGATTCATATATTTTTATTTAACTTTATTATATAAAACATAAATATTTGTTTATGAATTACACACTACACCAACTAAAAATATTTCTTAAAGTAGCTGAATATCAAAGTATTACAAAGGCTGCCGACGAATTACATTTAACACAGCCAGCCATATCAATTCAGCTTAAAAAATTGCAAGAGCAATTTGATTTACCGCTTACAGAAGTAGTAGGAAGGCAGCTTTTTGTAACTGATTTCGGAAAAGAAATTATGATCAGGAGTAAAAGAATTCTGGAAGAATCAGAGGCTATTAAGTACACCATAGAACAGTATAAAGGATTCCTTACAGGTAAAATAAAAATCTCTGTGGTATCAACAGGGAAGTATGTGATCCCCTACTTTTTGAAAGCTTTCATCGATAAATATCCCGGCATCGAAATATCCATAGATGTATCTAATAAAAATAAGGTGATCGAAGGGCTAGGTAAAAATGAAAGTGACTTCTCGTTGGTGTCCATTGTTCCGGATGACCTTAAAGTAAACCGTGTGGAATTGATGGAAAACAAGCTCTATCTAATCGGCAACATTGATTATGAAGGTTCAGTTAAAATCAAAGATCTGGAAAAGGTGACTTTACTTTTCAGAGAGGAAGGTTCTGCTACTAGAAAATCAATGTTGGAATTCCTTGATAAGAATAATGTTTCTGTAAAAAAATCAATGCAGCTGGTTTCAAATGAAGCCGTTAAGCAAGCGGTTAACGCAGGATTGGGATTCTCCATCATGCCTTTAATTGGACTCCGAACCGCATTAACCAGTGAGAAAATGAAAATTTTTCCTCTGAAAGGCCTTCCTATTATTACTAAGTGGAATCTTATTTATTCACAAGGCAAGAATCTCACTCCGGCACAATATGCGCTAATAGAATTCATAGAAGAAAACAAAGGCAAACTCGTAGAAGAACACTTCAACTGGGCGATAGAGCCCGGCTAACGTGGATTATTCTACCACGTTAATCTTCATCATATTAGTATGTCCTTGCCAGTGCTGAGGCATGGACGAAGTATTAATAAATACATCTCCTTTTTTGAGGTTTCCCGTTTCTTTGAGTTTATTTTCTATCTGAACAAGCGTCTCATTGATATTATCATGAGAAGTGTATAGAAAGGTTTTAACTCCCCACAGCAGGCACATCTGGTGAAGTAGCTTTTCATTGTCAGTAAACAAATAGATTTCGGCTTTTGAACGGTGCATTGCCGTTCTAAATCCGGTATATCCAGATTTGGTCATGCAAACAAGGGCTCTTGCTGAAGTATGTTCTGCTAGTCGACAAGCAGCTCGTATTAATAGGTCGTTCATTCGAGTGCTAGACTCAAAATGCTTTTCATAATATTTATTGTAGATCGAATCAGCTTCGGATTCAACAGCCATAATGGTTTCAGACATTTTCTGAACCGCCTCAACCGGGAATTTTCCAGCTGCAGATTCTGCAGATAGCATTAAAGCATCTGCTCCATCCATCACAGCATTGGCAACGTCGTTCGTCTCAGCCCTCGTTGGACGAGGGTTCTCAATCATGCTTTCCATCATTTGAGTAGCGATTATTACAGGCTTAGCTGCTTTATTACACTTCTCAACAATTTTCTTTTGCCAAATAGGGACCTCGTGCATTGGAATTTCAACTCCTAAATCACCTCTGGCCACCATTACAGCATCAGTTACCTCAATGATTTCATCAATATTTTTAAGTGCCTCAGGCTTTTCTATTTTGGCTACAACTTTGGTCCCCTTACCAGATTTAGCAATAATTTCTTTGAGCTCTCTTATATCATCAGCTTTGCGAACAAAACTTAGTGCCACCCAATCAATATCTAGCGATAACCCAAATTTGAGATCTTCTAAGTCTTTTGGAGTTAGGGATGGAGCCGAAACAACTGTATCTGGAAGGTTGATTCCTTTTCTTGATTTCAAAACACCTCCATGCACAACTCTGGTCAATACTTCATCATTGGCAGCTGAGATAGTTTCAAGCTCAATATTTCCATCATCGATCAGGATCGTATCTCCTGGTTTTACATCATTTACAATCTGCGTATATACGGTACTTACTCGCCTATCATCTCCTTCAATCTCATTGGTTGTAATTACTAACTCTTGCCCATCCTTGATCTCAACGCCTCCATCTTTCATCAAACCAATTCGAATCTTAGGGCCTTGTAAGTCCTGAAGAATACCGACATGATAATTATTCTCTTTGCCTACCTCACGGATGAAGTCCTTAACCTTGGTATGATCATCATGTGTGCCATGCGAGAAATTTAGTCTCAACACATTAGCTCCAGCTTCGATCAATTCTTTGATCGTTTCTTTGTTATTACTTGCTGGACCAATAGTTGCAACAATTTTTGTTCTCTTGGTGATTGAACTCATAAGGTTATTTGGTTTAGTAAAAGAGATTCTCTTTAGATTTTAAGGTGTCAAATTTAAGTCGCATTGCGTACTCAATGATAGGAATATCTTTGAATATTGCGTTAACGTTTTCGGAAGTCATTTCATCCGTCTGATCTTTAAACTTCAATAAAAAGTCAAACTGCTTTAATTCTGGCATTAGAAGCTTCTTTGCAAGACTTCCACTTCCTACGAGCTTGTTTTGTAGTAGCTCGAATAAAACAAACTCTGTTTGATAGATATAGTTTGAAATTAAAATAGCTGTATTGTCCGCATATTCAATTTTGATATCATCTTTTTTGACCAAAGTAATATTTAAAGCCTGATTTAAATGCCAGGCTAACTTGTATTCTTTCTTGTTGCAGACAAGACCAAACAATTCAAAATCAACAGCGTAACCACCATCTAATTTATTTTTCTTCATACAATGTGCAAGCTAAGCCCTAAATTCGCAACGAAGAGATGTCTTCAATACTAATTTGATTTTAGTTTCAGAATATATTTCTTTGCAACTCATTTTTAACCAAACATTACAAAAATGTCTGAAATAGCACAAAAAGTAACGTCAATCATTATTGACAAACTAGGTGTAGAAGAGTCTGAGGTAACTCCAGAGGCAAGCTTCACCAATGATCTAGGAGCTGACTCTCTTGACACTGTAGAGTTGATCATGGAGTTCGAAAAAGAATTCAACATTTCTATACCAGATGACCAGGCTGAAAACATTGCCACTGTAGGTCATGCTATCTCTTATCTAGAAGAAAACGTTAAGTAATCAACCAACTTAGCAAATAAAATTTATGGAATTAAAACGAGTCGTTGTAACCGGAATTGGTGCCCTTACCCCTTTGGGAAATACTAAAGATGAATATTGGGATTCTTTGGCCAAAGGAGTAAGTGGCGCGACTCTTATTACTCGATTTGATACAGAAAAATTCCGTACAAAATTCGCTTGTGAAGTAAAAGGCTTCAATCCTCAGGATTTTCTTGACAGAAAAGAAGCCAGAAAAATGGATCCTAATACACAGTATGGGATGGTCACTGGCGAACAAGCCATTGTAGACTCAGGATTAGATCTTGATACAGTTGATAAAACTCGTATCGGAGTAATCTGGGGATCAGGCATCGGTGGATTTAGCACCTTCCAGGACGAAGTGATAAACTTCGCTAAGGGAGATGGCACGCCGAGATACAATCCATTTTTCGTCCCTAAGATGATTGCAGATATCACCCCAGGTCTTTTATCCATTAAATATGGATTTATGGGACCAAACTTTGCTACAGTATCTGCTTGTGCTTCATCCAACAATGCAATTACAGACGCATTCACTTTTATCCAACTAGGAAAAGCTAATGCCATCTTAACAGGTGGATCTGAAGCAGGTGTAATTGAGTCTGGAATTGGAGGATTCAACGCGATGAAAGCATTGTCTGAAAGAAATGATTCACCTGAAACTGCTTCAAGACCTTATGATAAAGATCGAGACGGTTTCGTATTGGGTGAAGGTTCTGGAGCTATCATGCTCGAAGAACTAGAACATGCCAAAGCAAGAGGTGCTAAAATCTATGCTGAGGTACTAGGTAGCGGTATGTCTGCTGATGCACACCACATCACCTTACCACATCCAGAAGGAGCAGGTATAGAGTTGGTGCTTAGAAATGCCATCGAAGATGCTGGTATCAAACCAGAAGATGTAGACTACCTAAATACTCATGGAACTTCAACTCCAGCCGGAGATGTTGGTGAGATCAAAGCAGCACAACGTGTATTTGGAGAACATGCATACAACATGAACATCAGCTCGACCAAGTCAATGACTGGTCACCTGCTTGGAGCAGCCGGAGCTGTAGAGTTCATCGCTTGTCTCATGGCATTGGATAGAGGAATCATTCCGCCAACCATCAATCACTTTACAGATGATCCTGATATAGATCCAAAATTGAATCTTACGTTCAATAAAGCTCAGGAAAGAGAAGTGAACATAGCTATGAGCAACACTTTTGGATTCGGTGGTCACAATACCTCCATTGTTATAGGCAAATACAAAGGCTAGTGTCTTCCCTTCCGAAACGATTATCGGGCCGGTTTCTTAATTCTCTTAAATCCGAAAAAAAACTTCGACAGTCTTTCCGTTTGATTACGGGTAGATCGCCGATCAATCTTGCTTTGTACAAACAAGCAATGCGCCACAGCAGTGTTGCTTCTGTAAATGAGCAAGGAATCAAGAATTCGTATGAGAGGCTGGAATACCTGGGAGATGCCATTTTGGGTATGATCGTCGCAGAATACCTCTACATGACGTATCCTTTCAAAGAGGAAGGTTTTCTTACCGAGATACGTGCAAAAATTGTAAATCGTGAATCTTTAAATCAATTGGGGCAGAAGATTGGTTTGAAGGAATTGGTACAGTACAATCAAAATTCACGGGCACATCGCTCCGTTTATGGAGACTGCATGGAAGCGTTGATCGGTGCTGTCTACCTGGATCATGGCTTCCAATACAGCAAGAAGTTTGTCATCAAAAAGTTGCTACGTCCACACTACGATTTGGATGATCTGATTTCCACTATTACCAACCATAAAAGCCGATTGCTGGAATGGTCACAAAAGGAAAACAAAGACTTGCGATTTGAAATAATTAGCGAAGAAGATCGAAAGTTTACTGCCCAGGTTTTTATCAATGACCAGGCCATGGCTAAAGGTTTTGGGTTTAGCAAGAAAAAAGCAGAGCAAGATGCTGCTCAAAAGACCTACGAGCAACTTAACTTAGACTAGTTTAATCTGAGATCTTTAGTTTCATCTCGAAGCCTGATGCAAGAAGACTGAGAGATCTAATTATGAAATCACATAACTACTTTGTTTACATAACTACAAATCCAAAAAGAACTGTTGTTTATATTGGTGTGACTAATGACTTGCAGACAAGTTTGGACCAACACTACAACAATAGAGGGAATCCCAAAACATGGGTCGGTAGGTATTTTTGCTACAATCTAGTTTGGTGGGAAAGACATGGATTCATAGAACATGCAATCGAAAGAGAAAAAGAAATTAAAAAATGGAGAAGAGAAAAAAAGAATAA
The DNA here is from genome assembly GCA_964634415.1 of uncultured Roseivirgaceae bacterium. Lineage (GTDB taxonomy): Bacteria > Bacteroidota > Bacteroidia > Cytophagales > Cyclobacteriaceae > Ekhidna. The sequence goes on from CAZWLS010000070.1 coordinate 9,523, forward strand.
TTTGATTGAACAATTGAATCCCAAATGGAGGTTCTTAAATCAAGAAATTCAAGATTAGATTTCTCCTTAACCTGTCACGACAGGTACGTCGAAATGACATAAATGGAAACAAATTCAAGACAATTAACACTCGCAGGTGCCTGTCTCAATCAAACTCCCATTGATTGGGCCAATAACCTTCGAAACATTGCATCCGCTATAGATGAAGCGAAAAGCGAGGGCGTGGATATTCTATGTCTTCCCGAACTGTGTATCACAGGATACGGATGTGAAGATTTGTTTTTGAGTCAATGGCTCCCTGAAACGGCTTTAGAAAAACTACGCGAAATAGTCCCCCTCTCTAATGGTATCGCGGTTACTGTTGGATTACCCATCCGTTTCGAAGGTCAGATTTACAATACAACCTGCCTACTCGATGATGGCAAGATTCTAGGCTTCTATGCCAAGCAAAAGCTAGCCAACGATGGCGTGCACTATGAGCCTCGATGGTTTACTCCCTGGAAATCTAGAAGAATTGAACAGCTCGAGATAAATGAAAATTCCTATCCCCTCGGACACATTACTACAGAGGTCAAAGGAATAACCATCGGATTTGAGATATGTGAAGATGCATGGCAACCAGACCGACCTTGCGAACATTTAGACGAAAAAGTAGACCTTATCCTGAATCCCAGTGCCTCGCATTTTGCCTTCAAAAAAGCAGCATACAGAGAAGAATTGGTGACCAAAAGCTCCAAACAATTTGACTGTGTCTACTTGTATGCCAACCTACTTGGCAATGAGTCGGGCAGAATGATCTATGATGGAGATGTGTTGATTGCGCAAAAAGGAAACCTCATCGGCAGAAACCATCGACTGTGGTATCACGACTATCGATTGCTCAAAGTTGAAGTTGACTTTGATACTCATAACACCGAGACGAACATCAAGCCGGACTATAAAAGTCAAAATGAGGAGTTTGCACATGCTGCATCGCTTGCCTTATTTGATTATTGCAGAAAGAGTAGAAGTAAAGGGTTTGTGCTCTCACTCAGTGGTGGCGCTGATTCAAGCATCATAGCTACGATGGTAAGCTTCGCGGTCCGGACGGGACTTAACCAACTGGGGAAAGAAGAATTTCAACGTAAGCTTGGTTTTACCCTAACCGGAGATTCTGAACAGGAAATTACCAAACAACTACTTACCACCGCCTATCAGGCCACAGGAAACTCCTCTGATGCGACGTTTAATTCTGCGAAAAACCTAGCCGATAGTCTCGGAGCCACATTCTACGATTGGAACATCGATGCGGAGGTGGGCCAGTATCGCTCAACAATTGAGACTGCCATCGGTCGCAAGCTTACGTGGGAGCATGATGACATTACTTTACAAAACATTCAGGCGCGTGCTCGTTCACCAATTATCTGGATGCTTGCAAACCTGGAAGGCAAGCTTTTGCTGGCGACTTCAAACCGAAGCGAGGGAGACGTAGGCTACGCCACCATGGATGGCGACACCAGTGGGAGCATCTCTCCCATTGCCGGCGTAGATAAGCACTTTGTCTTGCAATGGCTGAAGTATGCACAAGCGGAGCTTGGCTTTAGCGGACTTCAAGATGTGAACGCGCTCACCCCTACTGCGGAACTACGACCAGAAGATCAGCACCAAACTGACGAAGAAGACTTGATGCCTTACGAGGTATTGATGCGCATTGAGCGTGAAGCCATTCTCAAAGGACAATCACCCAAGCAGGTATTTGAGGTTTTAAAAAACGAATACAATACGGAGAACCTGAAAGATTGGATCAAGAAGTTTTATCGCCTGTGGACCAGAAACCAATGGAAACGCGAGCGCTACGCTCCGAGCTTCCACTTCGATGACTTCAACATCGACCCTCGTTCATGGTACCGCTTCCCTATTTTGAGTGGTGGCTACATGGAAGAGCTGGAGGGGTTGTAAGTACCTACTATCCAATTATTTGGATATAAAATACACTTAACGTAATTTGAAGACAAATAAACGACATAGTGTCGTTTATATAGATACTGAGTTTAATACTTTAGAATGAAGAAAGTGTGCATATTTTGCGGGAATCCTCCTCAAGACAAGAATAAAGAGCACATCATTCCTAAATGGTTAATGAAATTAACTGAAACAGAAAATAGGCAAATGTCTTTAGGTTCAGATTGGAAGAGACAGAAGGAAATAGTATTCAATTTCTCATCTTTTACCTTCCCGTCATGTACAAAATGTAATTCTAATTTTGCTGAAATCGAAGGGTTAGTTAAACCAACATTTGAAAAAATATTGGCCGATGACTATGTTGAAACTGAAGAACTTCTTCGATTACTTGATTGGTTCGATAAAGTAAGGGTGAGCCTTTGGTTAGGTATTCAGTACCATAATAAGGGGACATTCAATCTCGAACCAAAATATTTCATTAACAATAGATTAGGTTTAAAGGATAGAATGCTTGCAATAACGAACACTTATGATGGATATACGGGAATAAAATGGACAGGCACCAATACCTTATGTTTTATTATAAGTCCAACCTGCTTTACTTTAAAAATTAACCATGTTCTTTTCACCAACTGCTCCTCTGACTTGGTTGTTTCTGAAAAACTTGGCTTTCCTTTTTCTCGCTTTGAGCGCCCAAATCCGAATACAAATCTGACAGATATTAAATTGGTTCAAGGAAAAAATAAGTTTGAAAGAAAACTTTTCAAATCAAAGCTATATCAACCAAATATTATTATTAGTCAACCAATATTTAAAGTAACTAAAGAACTTTCACCTTCATATTACGACAATGAATTTGTGATTAATAACAGTTATGACTTTGAGAATGGAATTGGTAAAATATTCATCACTCATGATAATTTCACCTATCCTTTAGAAAAGGATGAAGAGATTTCATTTGCTCATGAAAATAAAACAATCAAAAAATTCAAACTGAATAAACCAACACTTGAGTTTCAGATTGAATTGCTAAAGTCAAAAAAATATAATTTGGAGCTACTAAGTAGCGAACAGAAAAAAGAGCATCTTAAAGGGTTAAAAATGATAATTGACTATACAAAGGAGCAAGTGAAGCAATACAACTATTGACTACAATAGAAAAATATATAACACCTCGCTAGCACTAGCTTCCTTCCGCTCTTAAAATACAAGTCCCACAATAAACTGGCTTCTAGTTACTATTATCTCTCCTATTTGGATATAAAAGCACACTTAACGTAATTTGAAAGGTAGATAAAGACATTGTGTTGTTTACTCAGATGTTAGCCAAAAACGTATAGTTAAAAGAAAGCATGACCCAGTCTAAAATACCTCTGTACAAATTTCTATTAACTCTTCTTTCCACTTTCAGTGCTTTTTTAATCTCTATTGTTGCTAATAACAAAAATTATGAGCTTCCTTGGCTATTGGTGAGTCTACTCTCCATAATCTTAATTTCAATTATTGTATACTCATGTGAAAAATGGCTAAACAATTACCTTATATATCTGAGTAAGGAAGAAGTGTTGAAGCACTATACTTTCGAAAAAGATTTGAGAGGCACTTGGCTTGAGTATTTTTGGAAAGATGATTTACTATTTCTAGGAATAATTAAGTTTCATTATGATGTCGATTCAAATCAGCTTGATGCGGAAGGTCATGTTTATGATACTGATGGTATAAGAATAGCAAGTTGGCAAGCTGAGCTAGTTTACTCTTATCAAAATAAAAGGAGTATTTTTTATAGATACGGAGGTCAGCTTGAAAACGAAACTTTAGCTGATGAAGGACACTGCAGAATTTTCTTTAACCAAGCAGAAGATGACAAGTTCTATCAAGGAAATGGCTATTTTAGAGACTTGACGACAGAGCATAAACCAATAAACTTTCAATTAGAAAGAATAGAGGATAGTTACATAAAACGTATTATAAGTAAACCATTTATTCAAACAGAAGAAGATCGAGTAAAACTGATCGAATCTTTTAATCAAGGAAATAAGAAGTTTATTAAGTATAAGCCGAAACAATAAGTGGCTAACAAAAACTATCCTAAATAAGCCAATTGAGCTATTTGCAAAGGCTAGTGCTATCCGATACTTTTAAAGAAATTGAAAAGACGTCCCGGTCCAACTTACGGATGATTGTTGGACGCAACACACCTTAACAAAACCGTAATGGGAAGAATACATTTATTTGAATTCGAAGACCAAAAATGGTTTCCAACGTTCTTAAGAAATTATGGAACAGATTTTTTGCAGTTTTTGTCCAATAAGACAAAAATGTACAAACCCATTATTCCAATAATCGAAAAAGGATTACTGAAAAGAAAACCAATCAAATCATTGACCTTGGATCAGGTGGAGGAGGCGGGCTAATCTGGTTAAACTCAGAATTAAAAAAAGACATAAACGACCTTAAAATAATTCTAACAGACTACTATCCAAATATCTCAGCTTTCAAAGCCACAAAAGATCAGTCAGACAACTTTGACTATATAGAAAATCCAGTTGATGCACGAAATGTCCCAGCGAAATTAAAAGGGCTGAGAACTCAATTTTTATCATTTCACCATTTCAAACCTAAAGACGCTCAAATCATTCTTCAAAACGCCATAGATACAGGTAACTCTATAGCAGTTTTTGAAGGACAAGAAAGAAGCATACCAAGTCTATTGGCTATGATATTCTCACCAATAACAGTTCTATTGACCACACCATTCATAAGGCCATTTAAATTTGGAAGAATAATTTTCACATACCTAATACCCATAGTTCCATTGTTTGTGCTTTGGGATGGGATCGTTTCGTCATTACGAACTTATTCAGTCAAAGAGATGAATAAACTTGTTGAAAATTTAAATGGGACAGAAACCTATGATTGGGAAATTAACAAAGTAAAATCAGGTCCAAGTGTAATACTTTATTTGCTTGGCACTAAAAAGCAGTAATACTTATTAGCCCCACACCAATCTGGATTCTATACATGTAGAAAAATTCAACACACTTTGAAACTTTTACATTTTTTCAGGTATCCCTAACACTAACATACCTAAACGAATAATGTATCAGTATCTGAAAGCGAATTTTAAGTATTTCATAACAGTAATTGCAATAATCCAATTCGCAGTGGCTTTTGGACAAACGCCGTCGCTGAAGGAAGCCCACAATAATCTTATTAGAAAGAACGATTCCTTCATAACTACCAACCGCGAAAGGATATTCAGCCAAGAATTAGTGCCCTTTAACTTCGTAATAGATTCCTTAGAACAAACCGTGCAACAACTGGTGAAAAACTATCAAGAACATACTGAAGAAATAGAATCGCGAACCATTGATAGCTTATTGACAGAATCAAAATTTAGATACAGACGCTATCTGTTATTGTATCCAAAAAACTATCATCGCTTTGCTGACTTTAAGAAAAAAGCAGCCGTTTCTAGCGACTATTTCGAAAATGTAATGGAAGGAAGTTTCAATGATTCTTCTCTATTTCAGTTTAAAGAATATCGAAAATGTGTGAATTTCTATCTTGACATTCTTTCTACAAAAGAGTACAAGTTTTCACACCCTGAATATGTTCCCATCAAGCGTTTTGACAATCGTTATGATGCAATCGTAGAGTTGGATGCGCTTCAGAGCGTAAAGGATTTCCTTATCAAGGACCATTTCACTTCCAATATTTGGACCTAT
>CAZWLS010000071.1:0-14898 GCA_964634415.1 uncultured Roseivirgaceae bacterium
AGATGATATAGACAGAGTTTCTGAATGAGATAAATGTTGGGCTAGTATTCCATGAATGAATTCATTCATAGATTATGCTTTTCCCTTAAGAATGCTAAAAAATTATCAGTAGATCGATCTAAAATTTGATAAACTTCTTCGAATCCATTCATCCCTCCATACCATGGATCGGGTACGTTTTCCCCTTTACCAAGTGGATCAAAATCTCTCATGAGAATTAATTTCTCTGGTTCATCACCCATCTCACTGATCATATTCTGATAATTTGAGTGATCCATAGCAATTAGATAATCAAATTCATTCTGATGATGAATTTTGAATTGCTGACCTTTATGAGATACAGGGATGCCATGTTTGGCTGCTATTTCAACAGTTCTTGGATCAGGATTTTCACCAACATGATAATTTGCAGTTCCTGCCGAGTCAGTAGCTAAAACAGCTGCTAATGCTTCGTTTTCGATCTTTTTTCTGAAAATAGCTTCTGCGAGAGGGGACCTACAGATGTTGCCCAAACAGACAAATAAAACTTTTATCATAATAGGGGGTTACTTTATTTGTGTTACTAGTATATATCTAATGCATAACACAAATTTATTCATACACCTGTTTGACAAGTAAAAAAGAAAGTCCCGTTTTTGACGGGACTTTTCTTTTTTTATACGGTTTGTGTTTTTTATCTGATACTAATACCAGCTCCAACTGTGAATACATTGTATTTCTGAATAGAGTAATCGGCATGTAATGTAAGGATCAATACCTTTATTCTTGCTCCGACAGTTACTCTAGCAGAGCTCCCTCCATCAAATGAAAGGTCAATAGGATCTTGAATTGTTTCAGTATTAACTCCATCAGAATAAACAAAATCACCATTTACTTTGAATGAGCTGCTAGCTATGTTATATCCCAATCCGACATATGGAGTTAGAATGGCTATTTTTTTAGATGCTAGTAATTGAACTGTAGTCGAAGAGGCTTTGAATTCAGCTGTTCCATCAGCAGAGTACGTATATCCATTATTATCCGTACTGGTCGTATTAATGTCATATTCTGCATTCAAGCTGGTATAACCAACAAAAGCAGCAACATCGATAGGTACTAATTTAAGTCCAGGAATCCATTGTTTTATGTCATGCATCACCCCAACTCCAAACATATCAAATGTTAGGTTTTCAGTCTCTATCGATGGTACATATCTTATTTTAAGATCAGTATTTTTTATAAGTCCTATTCCAACTTGTACAGTCGGCACAGGTAGGCCAGCTAATGGGAAGTCTTCAGTGTCAATTCCATCTGCTGCATTAAATTCATCTGATTGGTTAGAAAATACGATTGATCCAATTTGGGCATTCCCTCTAACAACGAATTGTTCTCCGTTAGTTGGACCTCCGACAACAGTTGGTAAATCAGCTTCAGTACCGCTAGCTAGTTGAAGATTTGTGTAATCGGCATTTCTGAATGTGAAAATCTTGTCTTCATCTGGGATGTTTGCAAGATTGGCAGAAACTGTTAAATCAAAACCAAGCAGTTTGTGCGGTTTGGCAGTATTATACCACCCACTACCAAGTCCATTGTTGAATGAGAGCATTACTGGGTTAATATAATTTTCAAGATATCTTTCCGCATCTTCAGGACCAGCTCTGAACACATCGTCAAAGTTTTGAGCTTTTGCTGAATATCCAAGAGCAAAAAAGGCTACTAGAGCTAGCGTTAAGATTTTAGTAGTAGTTTTTTTCATAATCATTTGTTTTTGATTCTGATGATTTAAAGGCAAATCGTGATTATTATACTGCAATTAACCAAGATTTCTGCAGATTTTAAGTTCATCAACAGGGGTATTTTAACTGATTAGTCGAAAATATTGGTTCACTGGTAAAGATGAGTTAATTTCGTATTTAAGAATAATTCCTAAATGGAAATAATTAATCAAGTTAAAAATCGATTAAGCAACGCAGGATTAAAGGCTACGCATCCACGAATTGTGGTTTTAAAAGAGCTTACAGAATCTCAAGATCATCCATCTGCCGAAAGTATCTACGAGATTATAAAAGGAGATAATCCATCCATATCATTAGGAAGTGTCTATCGTGTTTTAGATGTTTTAGTTGATGCAGGGCTTATTCAGCGTGTTTTAGTAAGGTCTGGATCGAAGCGTTATGACGCGAATATGAATCCTCATGGACACCTTTATTGTCTTAAAACTGATCGCATTCAGGACTTTTATGACGAAGAGCTATATGAGCTGATAAATGATTTCTTTAAAAAGAAAAGAATAAAGAATTTCAAGATCAATGAAATCAAACTTCGGGTCAATGGAGAACTCATCGACCCAGAAGGAGATATAACTATTACTTAATTATTAATAAACACTTAAAAACAAACGTACAGAATGTCATTAGTAGGAAAAAAAGCACCTATCGTAAATGCACCTGCAGTAATCAATGGTGAAGAGATCGTAGAAAACTTTTCACTAGATCAGTATATCGGAAATAAAGAAGTAATCTTCTTCTTTTATCCAAAGGATTTCACTTTTGTGTGTCCTACTGAAATCCATGCTTTTCAAGAGAAGTTGGATGAGTTTGAAAAAAGAGGAGTTGCCGTTGTTGGGGTATCATGTGATACGGAAGAGACTCACTTAGCTTGGTTGATGACTGATAAGGATAAAGGAGGAATTTCAGGGGTAACATATCCATTGGTTGCAGATTCTTCAAAAACCATTGCTTCAAATTTTGGAGTGTTGGCGGGAGATTGGTCATATGATGAAGAGGGCAATTTAGGATTCGAGGGTGCGCCAGTTGCATTCAGAGGTACTTTCTACATTGATAAAGATGGAATCGTGAGACATGAGACAATCAATGATCTTCCTCTTGGAAGGAATATTGACGAAATGTTGAGAATAGTTGATGCATGGCAACATGTTCAAGCTCATGGTGAAGTTTGCCCTGCAAACTGGGAAGAAGGTAAAACTGCAATGAGCGCTACAAGAGATGGAGTTGCAGAGTATCTTTCAAACAACTAATATTTAGATTGAGAAATATTGGGCTGATCACGATGTGGTCAGCCTTTTTTATTTAATAAATATGCAATTCCTTACTTTGCGTGTAAAGAGTATGATAAGTTGAAAGCATTAGTAGTTAAGTCAACGGGATTGTGGTATGAGGTCTTGGCCGAAGAGGAGCGTTTGATTACGCGGCTAAGAGGAAAATTTAAGCTTGAAGACAAAAAATTGACCAATCCCATCGCCGTGGGAGATTGGGTTGAGGTAGTGCCGAATGATCAAGTAGATGGTGAATGGGTAATCATTAAAATCTACGATAGAGAAAACTATGTAGTAAGGGAAAGCCCTAGGAAAAAAGGACATGATCATTTAATTGCAAGCAATATTGATCAAGGTGTACTGATAGTAACATTAAAAAGGCCACGAACTTCTCTGGGTTTTGTTGATAGATTTCTCATCACACTAGAAAGCTTTCGAATACCTGGAATAATCTTAGTCAATAAAGAGGATCTTTATGACGATAAGGATATTGAGAAGTATCATGATTTGAAGAAGCTCTATACGAGCGTAGGATATCAAGTGGAACTGTGCCAATTTGATTCTGGTATTTCAAAGTCAGTTCAAGAGCTATTTAAAGGCAAAAAGAGTCTACTTTCAGGACATAGTGGTGCCGGTAAATCAACATTGATAAATCAAATACTTCCCAGTGCTAATCAAGAGGTCAATGAAATTTCTGATTTTGCGAATAAAGGAGTGCATACAACAACTTTCGCTGAGCTTTTCTATCTTGAAGATGGCGAATCAGCTATAATTGATACACCTGGTATCAAAGAGTTAAGCTTATCTGAAATCGATGAAGATGAATTGTTGCACTATTTTCCAGAAATGCGACAATTTTTAGGGCAATGCAAATTTCATAATTGCTTACATGAAAATGAACCTGGCTGCGCAGTGAAAGATGCCATAGGTAAGGAGGTGTCGGTTGAAAGATATGAAAGCTATTTGTCCATTCTGAGGGTAGATGATAGTAGAAGGTAGTAATTAAATTTTCATTCCTACGTTTTAATTCTAGGTAGTTACAATCATAACAAGGTAGTGCTTTGATACTATTTAACTTTCGATGTTGTTAAGTTTGGATAACTTTTTGATTACACTAATTATAAAATATATAGAGGATGAGATTGGCTAGAACTATTATACTCCTAAGCTTATTTGGTATGTCAGCAGTACTTGTTTCATGTGAGTTTTTTGAGGATGCTACAAATCCACTTACTGAAAGTGAGATAATTCAAGGATTAAAGGAAGCTCTTAGCATAGGATTGGATAATTCAGTAACCAGCGCTTCAGGCGTGGACGGATATCTTCAAAATGAGGTAATTAAAATATTGTTGCCAGATGAAGTTAAAGATCTGCAAAATAAAATAGAGACTGAGAGTATTGCCGGAATTGTTCCTCTATCTGTGGTATATGATGCTTATATAGCCGTTGAAAATGATGGAAATGATCTTTTTGAAGAACTTATTACAGCAATGAATAGGGGTGCTGAAAATGCAGCCGACAAAGCACTGCCAATTTTTGGGGATGCAATAACAACAATGAGTATAGATGATGCTAGAGGAATACTGGATGGTGATAATACTGCAGCTACTGATTACTTCTATAATGAGACTAACACAGAATTATTTGAAGCTTTTAATCCTGACGTAAAAACAGCACTTGATGGCACCGGTGCCATTGAAATCTACACAGATGTTGTAGGGTTTTTAAATTATGAATATGATCCTACGGGATTGGGACTAACTTCTGTCAGTCCGAGCGATGTGCTAGATGTAAATTTGCCAGCAAACATCGACGAATACGCTACTAATAAAGCCATAGATGGCCTTTTTCATTTGGTAGGAGAGGAAGAGCAAAAGATAAGAGCCGACCCTTTTGCTTGGGGTAGTTCCATCATCGAGCGAGTCTTTGGTGGTAACTAAGAGATGAAATCTTACTAGAGCCGGGTGACCGGCTTTATTTTTTTATATCAATACTACATTTAGGAGATTTATTGAAACTTTTTATATTTGAATACGAATACTACATTTAGGAAATTGATCTTATGAAAAAATATCAACTAGGAGAATTTGAAGAAATAGTGCTGCTTACAGTAGGAGTGCTTTTTGATGAGGCATATGGTGTTGCTATCAAAGAGGAGATAGAAAATCGATTAAAAAGAAAGGTAAGTGTAGGTGCATTACAATCTGCATTGAGGAGAATGGAAAAGAAAGGGTATCTAGATAGCAGACAGGGAGATGGAGGTGAAAAGAGGGGAGGAAAGCCTAAACGTTTTTTCACAATAACTGCATACGGTAAAGAAGCGCTAAAGTACTCGCAAGATGTTAGAACTCAACTTTGGAATGCCATCCCAGAGGTGGCTCTTGATCTCAAAATAAATTACTAGGACTAAATTTTTTAAAAATGAAAAGCACATTAAAATCAATTGCTGTAACCGCACTGACGTTTCTGTCTATCAATTTTGCTGCCGCACAAAAAAATGATGAGGTAAGCTTTAAAAACGTTGATTTGAAGGAAATAAGAAAGACTTTCGTCAATGAACTATTGAAAGATGGGCTAATAGATCGAAAGAAGGATGATATTCATCTTGAACTAAGAACAAATATTACAGTGCTCAATGATAATACATTAGCGGAAAGCCATCATCAAAAATATGGTGACCTTGCTGCTCAATTCAATATAGACAGAGGGTCGTACAGGGTAATTTACATTACCAAACAGTGTACTGCTGTGGGAGATCTCTTGGATAGCTCCTTTAGTGGAAAAATGCATGGGAAAATGAGCTTAGACGAGCTAACTGTATCAATTCGATAGCATGATTAAAAGGTTAGCCGATAGGCTTTTTAAGTGGTTTTGTCATCCAGATTTTTACCCCGACATCAAAGGGGATTTAGAAGAGCTATATAACGATCATCTCGAAGCAGGTAGTCGATTTACACAGTTCAGATATTTTTTGGATGTCATGTTACTTTTTCGCCTATCACTTCTGAGACCAATACTCAAAAACTCACTAATAAAGGACACAGGAATGTTTAGAAATTATTTTAAAGTAAGCATAAGAAATCTTGCGCGACACAAGATGTTCACTGCAATAAATATCATAGGATTGGCAATTGGACTAGCCAGCTTCCTATTGATGTACGAATACATAAAGTTTGAAAGAAGTTATGATTCTTTCCATACAGACTCGGATAAGATTTATAGGGTCTCATATGTGCAAGTTCAAAATGGAGTAGACGCTGATAAAGATGCAATGGCATCAAGGATATCAGCAAAAATGTTGAATGAAGGCCTTCCGGAGATCGTTTTACACACAGCATCGAAGAAATTTGATTTTATGCTAATAAAGAATGGAGAGTCATCATTTCGAGAAACTAAAGTTATTTCTGCAGATCCTAATTTCTTGAAAATCTTTGATTACCCAATTATCGAGGGTGATTTAGAGACTATGCTGTCTGAGCCGCTATCGATTGTATTGACAGAAAGCAGAGCTAAGGTGTATTTTGGGGACAGCGATCCGATTGGTAAAACCTTAGAAGTTGTTTCACCTTATAAAGCTTCGCTTAAAGTGACCGGTGTCTTAAGAGATATCCCAGATAATACCCATTATTCATTTGATATGCTGGTCTCAGACAAGACGTTGGCAGAAGGTCAAGATTATGATTCTTGGAACTGGAACAATTATTACGTCTATCTCAAGTCAGATAAAAATATTGATTTAGCAGAATTAGAAGTCAAGGCGAATGAAATTGTTAATGAACATATAAACGATCTGGATGGAGATGAGGATTGGAAAACGGATGGTACAAGACTAGATATCAATCCAGTTCAAGATATTTATCTAAAGTCTGATTTCTCATATGAACCACAAATCTATGGGAGTGAGAAAGCTGTAAGTTTTTTAATCATAATATCAATCTTCATTCTAGTAATTGCTTGGGTTAACTACATCAATCTGTCTACTGCAAGAGCAGTAGAACGAGCGAAAGAAGTTGGCTTAAGAAAAGTGATTGGGGCTTTCAGAAAGCAACTTATCATACAGTTTTTATGTGAAGCTTTTTTAGTGAATTTAATTGGGGGTGTAATCGCTCTTATGCTAGCAGAGTTATCTCTACCATTTTTCAATCAGTTGGTAAGCAAGGAAGTGACTATACGTGTTATAGACCAATTGCCGTTTTTAGGATCAATTGGCTTATTCGTTTTGATTGGAACTTTTGCTTCTGGATTTTATCCTGCACTGGTTTTGTCTGACTTTAAACCGATAAGTGTACTAAAAGGAAAATTTCAAAATTCAAAAAAGGGAGTTGCATTGCGCAAAGGGTTGGTCATTATTCAGTTTGCTGCATCATTAGTATTAATTGCTTCTACTTTCATCATTTATGAACAGGTAAATTACATGCAAGGGAAAGATATTGGCATATCCATAGATCAGGTAGTTAATGTAACGGTGCCCGAATCTGATGCAGAATCTCAAGAAGAATATGATGCTGATCAAAACAAGCTTATGGCCTTTAAGAAAGCACTCGCAAATCATTCTGCCATTGAGTCAGTTGGGGGAGCTTCGAATTTGCCGGGTGGGGAGTTAGCTGATATTAATTCTACTACAACAGTAGTCAGATTTACTGACGATATAGAACCGACTGAAGGCACAACTTACATCCAGTATAACGATGAAGGATTCTTGGATGCCGTAGATATGGAGCTGATTGCGGGAAGAAACTTTAGCGAGAGTAGAAAATCAGATTCTGTGGCTATTATGGCCAATGAGGCATTTATGAGAAAGATGAATGTGGCGGATTTTGAATCTGCGATAGGTAAGAAATTGTACTTTGGTACCAAAGAAACCAATCGAAGATATACCCTGGTTGGCATCGTTAAAGATTTTAACCGAACGACACTGAAAGAACAGGTAGAGCCTAGTCTTTATTTTCCATGGTTTGAGGCAGACGATCTAGTAATAGAACTGAGCGCAAATAACTATCAGGATGGCCTTGATCATATCAGAAGTACCTGGCAGTCGTTTTATGCTGATGCACCTTTTAACTATTCATTTCTAGATGAGCGTTTTGCTGCACTTTATGATCAAGATAGAAGTTTTGGAGATACATTTATGACCTTTGCTATTCTAGCTGTGTTCATTGCGATCCTAGGACTGTATGGTTTAGCATCATTCATGTCTATCCAAAAATCCAAAGAAATTGGTGTTCGAAAAGTTCTAGGAGCAACAGAGAATCAAATAATAATCTTATTCTTTAAAGATTTCATAACTCTTGTTGGCATTGCATCCTTAGCAGGATTCCCACTGATTTATTTTCTAATGAATGGATGGCTAGACAATTACGCATATAGAATTGACTTTCCATGGATGCTTTTAGTGCTCTCTTTGATAGTGGTACTTGTATTTTCATTATTCACTGTGGGCTATCAGACAGCTAAAGTTGCTAAGCTTGACCCTGCTAAAACATTGAAATATGAATAGCCTATTTCTTAAGGCATTCACGATTTGCCTAGGTTTTCTTGTTGTAAGTATCGCGTCATCTCAGCCAAGCAAACCAGTTGAAACGTTCGAAGCTTGTTGGAATCTATTCAATGATAGTTATGCTTCTTTTGAAGAAAAGAATATTGACTGGGATAAAGTCTATGATGAATTTAGGCCACAAGTAACTAGTACAACTTCAGATAAAGAGCTTTTTATTGTATTAACTAATATGCTTAAGCCATTAGGCGATGCGCATGTAAACCTAATAGCTTCGAATATAGATACTGCTTTTAGCGCAGACAGGCATTCTAGAATTTTGGATATACTTCGACAGTTGGAAGGGAGAAAGCGACCATATATTGAAGCTATGAATAGTAGCACCCTTTATCATCATGGGTTTGAAAAGATTAAAAAGATTGGTCCAAGCTTTAGAGAGGATACTTTGTTTAGTTATTCGCGGAATGATAAGATTGGCTATCTAAGGTTCTTTAGATCATTCAGTAAACTATCAAACATGGCAAACTCAACTGTGGATGAACAGCTTGACGAAATATTCAATTACTTTGAAGGTGTTGAATCTATCATTATTGATGTAAGATTCAACATGGGTGGTGATGATGCTTTTTCTCAAAAAGTGGCAGGTAGGTTTGTCAATGAAAAGGTGGTAGGGTTTAAAAAGCAAACGAGGAAGAAAAAAGTATTTGGAACCATCAAAGAAAAATATATCATTCCGAAGGGTGAATCTGCCTTTTTAAAGCCGGTGGTATTACTTACAAATGATCAAACTTTCAGTGCGGCAGATGTCCTTGCACTAATGATGGGATCTTTACCGAATGCAACACTAATTGGTGAGCCGTCTAATGGATCATATTCTGATTTGTACGGTAAAAGGCTTCCAAATCGTTGGAAAGTAACATTAAGCAACCAACGTTACTATTCTACAGATATGAAAAATTATGAAGGAGTAGGCACTCCGGTAGATATTGAAGTGAAAAATTCACTTGAGGATTTTAATAGTGAAAATGATAGTGTCCTTCTGGCGGCACTGCGATTTTTAGGTGAACAGCGTAGTAACTAAAACAATTTTAGAAATCGAGGGATCAAATGGATATTACCTTGTTTTAAGCATTGTTTGATTTCGTATAAACATCTTTTTCTGAGAGCTAAGTCTTCTTTTTTGGTACGATTTAGCTCTTTTATTTTCTGACATACGCGTAGGGTACATATTTGATACTTAGATAGATACTTAAACTGCTGCTCGGATAAAGATCCACTTACTTTTCTTTTAGTTACCAATACTTCATTAGTAAATGCATAGTGCCAGTTTCTTGATGAGCGAATCCAAAAATCAAAATCTTCATAGCTAAGAGATTCGTCATAGCCATTCAATTCTTCAAGTACTTCTCTCTTCATCATCATTCCAGGGGGTGATATGAAATAACGTTGGATCAGCTCGATATAAATATCACCCTCAGGTACTTGCTCAATAAGCTGATGATCTGAATCTCTTAGAAAATGAGTTCCTAATTCAACACCATTTTCATCAATATTCATTACGTCGCTGAAAGTAACTCCGGCATCTGAATTGAGGAAGGTATTGATTCCCTTCAATATGCGTTCGGGATCTAAATAATCATCAGTTGCAAGATCAATGATGAATTTTCCTTGCGAAGCAGAGAATCCCATATTAAAGGCTTTACAATTACCTAAAGGAATAGGATTATCAATGAAATGAATGGGTTTATCCTTGACAAGCGCCTTAATCATCTCTTTGCTTCCATCCGTACTTCCGTCATCAACAATTATGATCTCAATTTCCGGATAGGTTTGATTCAAAACAGATTGAATCGATTCCCTGAGAAAAGAGAGATGATTGTGACAAATACAGATGACCGAAACCAATGGTAATTGATTCATTCTGGTAATTTCACATCTCAGATCTTTTTTACCAATTAAATTCGGGGGAATGAATCTTTTTATCGTTCCATCATGGTATCCTTCGGGATCAAATCCTTCATACGGCATTTTTGTGAAGGAACAAATTGCCATGATGGCAAATGAACGTCCGTCTTGGAAAATTGGCGTAAGTACGTGGGGACAAGGGGATGAGTCTAAGTTGATTTGGGTAAAAGATCATCTGAATAACCTCAAGAAAATAGTTAACCATGGCAGCGACATAGCTAAAACCGTAGATTCAAATGGTTTTAAAGAATATTATCAACCTGCACTGAGTTGGACCAAGAAATTTAAAAAGGGTAACATTCGAGAGATCATTAGAAGTAATGAGCTTAACTACCAAGTTTTTGCTCTTGAAAATGGAAAGCCGGATCTGATCATGGTACAAGCTTGCTATCCTGGAGTTTTAATAGCTGACTATTTATCCGAGAAGTATAAAATCCCAACACATCTTCACATTCGACTAGGGGGTAAGATGTTTGAAAATATGCTTTCTGAACTAGGCCAAATGAGAACTAAAATGCTCTCCGCAATTTCAAGGGCTAACCTCATCACAGTTACAAGTAAATTCCATCAAGTTGAGATCAATAAATGGGTTGCCAAATCATCCATATTGTACAATCCAGTAGATCGAGATTTTTTTAAGATTGATAAAAGCTTGAAGGGTGATTACGCAGTTGCCATCGGAAGGTTGGAGGATGAAAAAGGGTTTGATAGATTAATTGATGCTTTGGTTTTGGTACCAGACCTCAATCTGAAGATTGTTGGTAAGGGTTCACTTGAAAGGAAGTTGATTAGAAAAGTGGAGAAATTCAATTTATCCAGCAGAGTAAATTTTTATGGTGAATCCAATAGAACTGATGTAAGAAGGTTTATTCAAAACTCAAAATTCTTAATCCTACCAAGTAGTTATGAAACTTTCGGCAATGTGATTTTAGAAGCAATGGCGTGTGGTAAACCTGTTGTGGCAACAAAATGTGGAGGACCTCAAGAGATTGTAAATGCGGATATAGGCTATTTAGCAGAGATGGATACTGAAGATCTTGCACAAAAGATTCAACTTATGGTCGATTCTTTAAATCAATTTGACACTGATCAAATCAGAAAAGATTCAGAACGATTTTCATCTCAGGCTTGGATTAACTCACTTGAAAAATTAATTATAACTCTTTGACGAATGTTGTCTTAAGAGTTTCAATAGCTCCCATTCTATTTTTGAACATTCTAAGTGTCTCTTGAGGAGAGCCTTGGTATGAGGATACTCCTAAATCAAATATTTTGAATCCTTCTTTTAAATAATGATCCACCATTCCGGAAATCAACAAAACCATGGGGCTTTTATCTCTAAACATTGGGCTAGTTGCTGGTAAGTAGTAGTAGGCAACATCTCTGTCAACTTTAACGCAAATGCAAAGTGAAGAAATCTTATCTTCCCTGAAGACTCCAAAGCAGTCGTAGGAATCTGGTAATTTTTCTGTCAAAGTTTTCAGTTTATCCCACGTGATGTTGATTTGAAGTCCTTGCGCTTGTCTGCATACTGATAAAAATTGATGTGCTACCTCAAATTCATCTTTTTCCATCGTTCGAAATTCAAATCCTTCATTTCTAAGTGACTCCAACTTTCTTTTTTGCATATTGTGAATGGTGCCTTCCCAGTCAGGCTTTAATTCAATATGCTGATTAATGTCTTGATATAGCTCCCTAAAACCTGTGTTTCTAATCCAATCTTCTTGGACCATAGAAGAATAGATATTTGAAGGATGATGAATGATCATGCTGCCAACCTTTTTTTTATTCAGGTCAGTAGAAATAGACTCAATAAAAGCCTCAAAGCTATTTTCATCTCCCTTTCGATGAATAAAAGATCCAAAGGGACTCATTGGTATACTAATTGCATTTTCTTGAGTTATATCAAAGGGGATAAAGAAGTCCTCATTTGAATACGCAACAAATTGAGAGTAAGCTTGGGTCTGAAAATATTCTTTTTGAAAGTATGCTAAAGGCAGTTTGCCTTTAATGCTTTCTGCAGAGAAATGTGTAACTGTAGCCATGGAATGCAAAATTAAAACTCATCTCATTTTCCAATGCTCAGATCTGACGTTATCTTGCATCTTAGATTTTTGCAATAAAATCTTAAAAATTTCACTTTGAAGAGAATATTCACCACTTCATTCATTTTTGCCGTCTTAAACCTTCCTGCTCAGGTTTTTGAAGCTGGATATGTTCAAGACTTGGTTAAGAAGGGAACGGATCATATATACAATGCTACTCCAGATTCTGCTGAATTTTATATAGCAAAAGCCGAGAAGTACCTTCCTCAACACCCTGTGATACCTCTGATGAGAGCTATGACCATTCTTTGGGCCAATATTCCAACAATTTCTGAAGAGCTCTTTATGAAGATGGAAATACAATTAGATTCTGCAATATTCCTGGCTAAGGAGGCAGATTCTAGTTTAGAAGACCCAGAGATGATCTTTTTCGCAATGGCTGCATATGGATTGTTGGCTGAATATTATGCCGATCAAAATCATACAATGAAGGCTGTAGGAGAAGCCAATAGGGCTTATGGGTTGATGAAAAAAGGATTTGATATCGTAGATGAACATCCGGAGTTCTTGCTCACTACTGGTTTATACAACTATTTCAGAGAAAAGTATCCGGAGCGCCATCCCATATACAAACCACTCCTATGGTTCTTTCGAGGAGGTGATATGGAGTTAGGATTGAGCCAATTAGAAAAGGCATGCACGGCCTCATTTCTAACAAGGGTAGAAGCGCATGTTTATTTGAGTTATATCTATCTCAGGTATGAATTTAATCCTAAACTAGCGCAGCAGTACCTTTCTGAACTATGTGAGTTGTATCCAAATAACTTTTACGCTAAAGCAAAGTATTTAGAATCTTTAGCAAATCCTGAAGATTTTGAAGATGTACCAATTGATATCATTTACTCACTGATAAAGCACGAAAGTCCTTACTATAAATTAGCTGGCTATGTTTTTTTAGGGTACTTTGAAGAGGTGATTGTGAAAAATCATGACAAGGCAGAGTATGCCTATCGTCTGGGACTTCAGTATGGAGATGAAATACCTGATCATGGTGAGTATTTCAAGAGTTTTGGATATTTAGGCCTAGGACGTGTGCTTGCGAATAAAGAAGAAAAAGAGGAGGCTAAAGACTTACTTATTCTTTCATTGAAGTTTGCAGAAACCGAACAGGTAGAATCTGAGGCTAAAGAGCTATTATCTAAGCTTTGAGTACGTTTTACACTATCGAATCGCCCGTGGAGGGGCTCTATAAAGAAAAAGGAAGCAAATTTCTGGCTTTTGCTTACCCCGTCATTTCAGAGCAACAAGTAAAGGACTTACAGGATGAATTAAGAAAAAAATATTACGATGCAAGGCATCACTGTTTTGCCTGGGTTATTGGGTTGGAAGATCAGTCATGGAGGGCTAACGATGATGGCGAGCCAGCTCACTCTGCCGGCGATCCAATCCTAGGTCAGATTAAGTCAAATGATTTGACCAATGTTCTTGTTGTTGTGATTCGATATTTTGGAGGAACTAAGCTAGGAGTTGGTGGATTAATTAATGCATATAAAACGGCAACAGAAGCAGCTTTAAATAAAAGTACTAAGAAAGCTATCTATGAAACTAAACGCCTGGTAATTCGATTTACCTACGATGATATGAGTGTTGTAGAACGGCTTATGACAGACTTTGAGATCGAAGTAATTAAACGTGATTATCAGTTGGAATGTATACTCGAAGCTTCGATTAAAAAGGATATAATTTCTAGTTTCAGAGAGAAAATTACAGATTTATATACGATAAAATTTGAATTTGAAGAATAATGCAAGCATCGGAATTAAAGAAATTGTACGAAAGAGATATGGATCGACTAGCAACAGAGCTCGAGTCATATTCCAATGAGGAATTGCTTTGGATTAAAGTTGATGGAATCAATAATTCTGCAGGGAATTTATTTATGCATTTGTGCGGTAATCTTCAACATTTTGTTGGGACAATTCTTATGAATTCAGGTTATGAACGAAGGCGTGACTTTGAGTTTGATGGTACCATGTCGTTAGATGAAATTAAGGCAGATGTAGATAGAACAAAGCAAGTTGTAGTTGAGTACTTATCAGATGCTGATGAGCAATCATTTCAATCAAGCTATCCACTTACACCTTTTGGCTATCCGATGTCTGTTGGATACTTTCTAATCCACCTTCATGGACACCTTAATTATCATCTAGGTCAGATAAATTATCATAGAAGAATACTATCCAAAACTTCCTGAAATGCATCATTTTGGCGCTCTTCTAGGAATATTTCAATCCAAAATTCCTTAATCGTGAGGAATGTGACGTTTATCTAATATTTCCTAGAGATGAACGAATGAGGGA
>CAZWLS010000072.1:0-14849 GCA_964634415.1 uncultured Roseivirgaceae bacterium
AAAGGACTTAATGATTTGAGAGATAGAATAAGTGATGGAATGAAAAATACCTTGGTAATTGCTGAGGAAACCTCCGATTATAAGGAAAAAGCCGATTCGATTTTTCGACCTGAAAATGAAGATCTTTCCTTTGATGAGTTAAAATCTCTTGAGGTATCAAAAGGCACAATTTCTAAATCTGGAAAGGAGCATGTTTTAGCATGGATTTTGAATCCAATTCCTATGCTAATTATACACAGAGCGATAATGAAATTTGATGATGTTGTTTTTCATTCATCATTAAAATTTGGAATTGGAATTTTTGTATTTCCGATATGGTGGCTGACAATTTTTTTGCTTCTCTTATTTTCAACGGGAATTAATATTGCCTTACTTGCTGTTATTGTAATGATTTCAGGTTTGTACTATAGCTATCTAAGATGACAGAGATTGTAATTTTTGAGCCCAAATATGCTATCGCATTTAAGGAGTTAAATGAGGCTTGGATTACTCAATATTTTGAAATGGAAGACTCTGACCGAAAAATGTTGGATGATCCTCAAGGTTACATTATCGACAAAGGAGGAGCAATATTAATTGCCTTATTGAATGAAAAGCCAGTAGGAACTTGCGCCCTTATCAAGATGAAAGATAATGTTTATGAATTAGCTAAAATGGCAGTTTCTCCTGAAGCACAAGGAAATCAAATTGGTTATAAAATTGGTTTAGCAACCATTGAAAAAGCAAAGGAACTGAAAGCTAAGAAGGTATATTTAGAGACTAATAGCAGTTTAAAACCCGCCATTTCTCTTTACTATAAACTAGGATTTAAAGACGTTGAAGGATACGATTCACCATACAATAGATGCAATGTTCAAATGGAAATTGAAATCTAATTTGAGCCTTTTAGGAATTTAGCTCTGTCGTAAATCAACCTTCCTTTATCATCCCATTCTCGTGTGATATGAGGTGTATATTCGAAATCGAATGGATCAGCCGGGTATAATACTTCCCGTTTCACTCTTCCTCCATCATAATATTCGCGCCATAAACCCACCTTATGACCAAACTTATATTCTCCTCGGACTGCTAACGAACCATCTTCATGAAAAGCCCAATACTCACCATCTTTTTCTCCATAATGGACGGGAATAACCTCTCTCAGCTTAGTTTTTTTGAAATCATAGTATGCAAGTTTTGATTCTTGAGGCCACCCTTTCCACCAGTAAGTTTTGTCTTGTAGAATATCATGACGATTGAATCGGACCCACCTTCTATGTTTCATGCCTTTGTAATACCATCCTTCTTCAATGACTTGATCTCCCACTCTTTTCACATATGGGCCATGTAATACACCGGCATTTTTAGGATTTACTTTGAGTGAATTTGTTACTTTCTTTTTCTTGTAATCGTACCAATAAAAATCTGCAGCATATTCTGGCGGACCTTCATACACTTTAAGCACATTGAATAAATCCAGGATTACATCTCCGCCTCTTATGGTTCGTGTGAAAGCTTTCCTAGTTCTAAGTCCAAAGTATTCGTTTCGTTTCTTTTTCTTCTCTTTCTGTTTGACAGGTTCCCCTTCATCTTCCTCTGTAAGGTCTAACGTAAGAGGAGTGTCATAATCAACTTTGAAAAGGTCTTCAAGGGATTCATCTCCCTGGGCAAAGGATGAAAGTCCAACTAAAATAAGACTAAGCGTACATAATATTTTTATTCGACTTATCATCCTTATTCCGTCTCTTATTCTGCTGCGTTTCTACTAATTGACTTACCAAAAAACAACGCATTCATGAAGATTTTATTGGTTCCGTACCAAAATGCCCTGAAGTTTGGATTATCTGCCAAAGTAATAACTTTTCCACGACCTACATTTGAAATGGTAACAGCGGGAGCGTTTTTAAAGCGATCAAGGTTTTCCTCTGAAACATACCCTGAGAGCAATGGAGACTCGGTGTATACCATCGGGTTAGCATATCCATTCTTAGATTTTTCCATTACTAGGTTATGATTTCTGAACAGAGGGATTCTGTCGTTTTCAATACCGTAACCAAGTGGATGAGTTAAATCTATTCGAGCTTCGAAAATAGACCCTCCAGTTACTTGGGCACCTCTTTCAGCACTAAGGTCTTCGTAAGTTTTGAAGCCATCTGTTTGCTCATTATCTCTTGAAGCGTATTTTACATTTGTTATTTCCGCATCAGATAGCCATTTTCCACCATTTTTCCAGGCTATAATCAGCCCACCTTGAGAAACCCAATCTTTTAAATTTTTCTTTTGTGAGTCTGTAACTGAACCCAAAAATGCATTTGGAATAATTATCCTGTTGTATCGAGATAGATTTCTTCCAAGTCTGTCTATTGGGAGTAAAGTCACCTTCATTTTAAACCGTTGATCTAATAAATGCCACACCTCTCCGGCTTCATAGCTGCTCACGCCACCCTCTACGAGAAGTGCAATTTTTGGCTCTTCTAGTGTGCTATTACTTCTACTTCCAATGTCTACACCCATCTGTGCCAAACCAGTATTTACAGCGTATACATTTACTGCATCTTCTTTGACAATCTTATCTATTATTTGCTCTATATATGCGCGCTTACTCTCTTGAATACCTACTGGAATGATCATGGTTCCTTTCGGGTACATTCTATTCCCATCGTTATGAGATTTATTTAGCATTTGGACCACAACCCTTTTACTCAATAATCGGTTGGCGGCTCTGAACGCTAGATATCCATACGGCTCTATCGCATAAGCATATGCTCCTTTATCACCAATGAGCTCTGCAGAAGGTGGATTTACTGAATCAACTTTTTCCCCCATAGTACCACTTATGTCTTTACTGCTTAACTCTGCGAATGGCAGATTAAAAGCAAGTGGCATCGTCCAAGTAGATACGTCATAAAAGAGGCTATCAGTAAAAGTTGTGCGAGTTTCAAAAATGGCTTTAGCTAATCGATATTGAGGTTGATTCATTGGAACAACGTAAGCGTTCCCACGCTTAAAGGAATTCCCATTTTTATTGATATCCTTAGCAAGAGGATAAATATCAATTTTGTGCTGATCTAACATTTTTGCTAGCTCGTAATTTTTAATTGGATCTTTAGAAGATCCAAAAACATAAGCCTTAACAGCATCTTTCGATGCTAAGTTTGAGGCACCCTTGTAGAAGTCTCTTTGGTAGTCGAGAAACTCAGTACGATGCGCCATACCTGCTGCCATCGTAGAAAGTGTAGTGGTAAAGTGATTTCGAACCGCCATTGGGAATGTTAATATCCCATAATCATTTTCTTGTGCATGTCCCCTAGAGCTTGCTTGCTCAAATAGAATTCCAACACTTCCATTTACATCTGGATAAGTTGATCCTTTACCAATATAAAAATCATCGAAGCTTTCTTCGCTATAGTAAAGTGACCCTATTTCATCAAGATACTTAGCATGAAAGGCAGCTAATTTATGTGTTAGATCTACGTTTTTATCAGGAGTCCATGGAAATTTTCTTGATGGTATTCCAGGCTGGAAAAAATAGGTGGAGTTGGTACCCATTTCATGGTGGTCTGTCAAGATATTGGGTTTCCATTCATGAAATCGAGCAATCCGAGCTCGTGATTCAGGATGTGCCAAAGGAAGCCAATCTCTGTTGAGATCAAACCAATAGTGATTCGTTCTTCCACCTGGCCACGCTTCACTATATTCCCGGTCATTCGGATCGGGGTTGATGACATGCGAACGATGCATATTCACCCATGTAGAAAAACGATGCAACCCATCAGGGTTATAAGATGGATCGAGAATTATAACAGCATTATTAAGCATTTGATCTATCTCTGGTCCATTTGCTGCAGCTAAATAGTATGCGGTTATTAGGGATGCATTTGATCCACTGGCCTCATTACCATGTATTGAATATCCAAGCCACATAACAATTGGCATATCAGATGTATTGAGAGAGCCTGAGGTAGATGGATCTGTTAGTTTTTTATGATCACTTTTTATTTGATCAATGTCGGCAAGATTTGAAGGAGAGGAAACGGTGAGCTGAACTAAAGGTCTTCCTTCGTATGTCCTTCCTATTTCTTTCATTGTCATTCTTTCCGAAGCTTCAGAAACTTCTCGCATGTAGTACAACAGCTGATCATGACTCACATGCCACTCACCAGGGTGAAATCCAAGAACCTCTTTAGGAGTTGGGATATCAGGGTTGTAAGAAAGGCCTTCTGGTAGATAATAGCTCATATCTACTTGAGCAAATGAAAATAGTGATACCAGAATTAATAGTGCGGAAAGAATCTTCTTCATACTTATTCGAAATTTAGATCGACTAATCTAACCAATCATGTAGCTACAAAAAAGAGAGCTTTGATGGGTGGTCTTGATGAGTTAAAAGCGTCAAATGAGTTACTTGTTTTTTTCATGGGCATAAACCAACTCTCCAAGTTCATCCAGGAATGGAAGTCCTACTTCTTCGTATTCATAAATGCCGTCGTTATATATCTGATTTTTATTTACATGAATGACAGCAGCTAAGAAAAAAGAAATATCATTTTCTGAGTCTTCAATGTACGCGACATCAAGTAGGTATCCATATGCCCACCCTACTTTGTTTAAAATCTTAATGTTTGTGGGAATGCTGCCATTCCTATCATTCCCTACTATTAGAAATTTCACATAGTTGTCAGGCAAAGTGTCATAAGGATGAGGCATGTCTTTAGGAAGTAATTCCATACTTTCCCTTATAAAATCACTTGTCTTAGTAGAAAAATTGAATGGGTTATTTTCTCCAATTAGATCAGGCCTGATAGCCATTTCTAGAATAGTTAAAAGCTCTTCGATCGGAACAAAATTTTTCTTAGAAAAATCAAAGGGAGCATTTACCAGCGTGCCTAAGCTATCAGTATAGCCGATTCCCTTTACTTCATCCTGTATATCTACATTTAGTGAGTAAAACTGGGCTGATTCTTCTTGTTCGATTGTTTTATCCTTAGATAAAACCCGAGACATGCGCTGATAAACATTTGACTGTGGATTGAAACTAAATGCACTTTCACTTAGCTGATGAACGATCCTTGTTTGTAGTCCATGATTTGAATAAAGCTCATTGATATAGTCTTTACCTAACCAACCATAAAGTATATTATATGCTGTGTTACCACTAATAGTAAAAATTTCTTGAACTAGTGATCTTAGTCTTATCGAATCATTTGCGATAGAATCGTAGTGAACATTTCTTGGATAAATTCCTGTAGAATCAATAAGAATAGGATCTTCAAATGACATGTTTAACTCTTCCGCTTTTTTCAAGGCAGCAAAAGCAACTGGCATCTTGACTGTGCTGGCTGGGTAGAAAAATTTCTGTTTATTAACTGAGTATGTGTGATGAATGATTGAGTCATCCACGATCTCTCCATAAATGATTTGTATTTCGTGAGATGGATTGGTTAATACGGAGTTGAAATCTGAAGAACCAGTTTGCAAGATTTCTTCAAGAGGATCCTTCGCATTGGTACAGCCGATTAGTATTGACACAATAAGTAATGAGCGTAGCAATTTTTGCATGATTGATTAGGTTTCAGCTAATACTAATTTACCACTGACATAATTAATCTCCGTGAGGTACTGTCGATTCCGTCGATTAATTAACTTTCGTATCATGCCTCAGTCATTGGATATTTGGAGTGTACTCATAATTGTAAGCCTTTCGCATAGCTTTTTCGTGATCAATTTGATTTTCGCGAAAAAGTACCACAGAGAATTGCATGGCAAATGGCTACTTGCTTTGATGTTTGTTTTATTGTGGTTGCAATTGGAATTCCTTGCTATTAGGTGGCCATATGATGTTGGTGTTTCCGCATTTTATGGCACACGCTTTGGATCGTGGATCGCAATTGGTCCATTATTTTATGGATACATTCTTTCGGTTACTGGAGTGAAAATCGAGAAGATATATTTCTTTTGGTTTGCCCCATTTTTGGTGTTTACGATTCTTATTCCCATCCTTTTTCAGGACCTATTGACCTTCCGTCAAGTACACTACGGCATGCTTACTCCTTTTGATAGTTGGCCAGATCAGATTAGTTGGATTCAATATTTGTATTCCTCAATCTTCATTTTTCAGTTTCTCTACCTGTTTTATTTTTTACTAAAATCCAAGGCTGCCATTAGCATTTATCGAGGCAAATTGGAAAAGACTAGATCATCGATCGATGAGGAGAATATTAAATGGCTGAATGTTATGTGGATTGGCATGGTTATGATCTTGGTGTTGGTAGTAGGTTTTTTGATCCTCCTTTTTTACACCGAGATATACAGAAGACATATGGACTACATCTATGTTTTGCCATCTTCAATTTTGATTTACCTTCTTTCATACAGACTTGCGGGTGTCAAATGGGAGCGTGACATAGAGCCGGTTAAATATGAAAAAAGCGGGTTGAAGTCAGAGGAGGCAGAGAAATACAAAGATCAAATTCATCAAGTAATCTTAAATGAGCAGCTGTATTTAGTAAAGGGTTTAAAGCTTCAAGATTTGGCTGAGAAATTGGACCTCAATACCCATCAACTTTCGCAACTTATAAACCAATACTTGAATACGACATTTTTTGATCTGATAAATGCTTATCGTGTGAGAGAAGCAAAAGAGCGGATTCAAAACAATCCAGAGTACACACTCTTGCAGATTGCGTATGATTCTGGTTTTAATAACAAAACTTCTTTTGTAAATGCCTTCAAAAGATTCGAGGGGACAACACCGTCTAGATACATGAAAAACTCTGCCTAATTCGGCAATCCCGATTAGCATTGTCGAAATTGGATGCCATACTGCATAGTCTTGAATCAAAAAGACTATGAAAACTAGATTCAAGATGCTCTTGTTAATTTTTACTATTCTAGGAGCGATTCCCTCATTTTCTCAGACCTACGTGGTTGATGCCGGACATTCATCTTTCCAATCAAAAGTTATTCGCTTTGGTGTAGTGCCCGTAGTTGGGAGATTTAAAGATGTAAGCGGAACGATTACCTATGATGAAAATGACCTTTCCAAAACCAGTGCATCAATCGCAATAAAAGTTGATAGCTATGATGCGAATAGTGTTGGTGGTGAGGAGGCAGTGAAAAGCGATGCATTCCTCAATGCATCAGCATATCCTGAAATTCGATTTGAATTAAATTCTTTGGTAGCATCAGGTGCTAATTACATGGCAAAGGGGATGTTAGAAATTCACGGAGTAAAGAAGGAAATCCAGTGCCTTATTAGTATCGTCGGTCCATCCATCGATCTTCCAACCAGGAAACAATCAGTTGGCTTCATGGGAAGCTTGACTATAGATCGGACGGAGTTTGAGGTTGGTAAAGAAATGAAGTTGCCTAATGGGATAGTGATTATTGATAATGCCGTCAGTATAGATTTTGTCATTCTAGGGATAGCCCAATAAATATGATGAAGTGGATCTCCATTTTGGTCATTAGCCTACTTGCTTTTCAAAGCCCGTCTTTAGACAATGCTACAGTAACTTTTGAAATCATGCATATGGGAGTATTGAAGGTAGACGGGTTGTTTGATGAAGTGAATGGAGAAATAAATAGGATTTCTGATCAAGAATGGAGCATAGTTGGTGAAGTTGATCCACGTAGTATTTCTACAGGTAATTCGACTAGAGATGAAACAATTCTTGGCGAGCAATACCTTAATATCGAAGACTATCCAACTATCCCATTTGAAGTGAGAGTAAGAAAAGAGGGAGAGAAGCATTTTGCCAACATTGATTTTGAACTGAGGGGAATTGAGATGGTGTTAGCGGGTTCATTGTATGAAAAGGATTTTAGACTGGTATCGGAGCCAATTATTTTCAAGCGTAGCGAAGTAGGATTGGATTTTGGACTGATGGATTCATTAATTGGCGATGAAATCACGATTGTGGTCAAGTCGGGAATTGCATTAGAAGATTTGGACTGAAATAAAAAAACCCACTCGTAAGAGTGGGTTTTGGTGATTACACTCGAAGCTTATGTTTAGCTCAAGCTCAACTCGATGCTTCTATTCACAAAGTCTGTTAAGTCTTTACCTTCAAGCATACCTTGAGAAAGTAAAGCCAAGTCATACGATTGCTTTGCTAGTTTTTGCTTGTCTTCATCGGAACCAGCCTCCATAATCTTCTTGGTCATTGCATGATTAGCATTGACAGCTACGGATAAAGTCATTGGCATGTCCCCAAACATCATTGGACCACCGCCTGTTGCCTGCATGTCTTTCATTCTTCTGATAAATTCCGGAAGTGTAATAGTAACTGGCATATCGTCAGTTGCCATTGGCTGAACGCTTACACTGTTATTTTTATCATTGATCGCTTTTTCGAAGATTTCCTTCAGTGTCTCTTGTTCCTTTTCTGAGAGTACAGATTCTTTCTTTTCGTCTTTGTCGATCAATTTATCAATGACATCTGCATCTACACGTTGAAGTTGGAATTTTTCATTCTTCTGCTCCAGATGATTGATGAAGTGCGGATCGATAGGACCGGAAAGTTCAATTACATCATAGCTTCTTTTCTGAGCAGTCTCGATGTATCCGTGTTGCTTGTCTTTGTTTGTAGTATAAAGCGCAACTACATTTTCGTCTTTATTGGTTTGATTGGCTTCAATGTGTTTCTTATACTCTTCAATGGTGAAGTGTTTGTCCTCAATGTTTTTGAGTAAAACAAAATCTTTAGCTTTCTCATCAAACTTCTCTTCAGAGATCATTCCGTACTTCACAAATACACCAATGTCCTCCCATTTCTCTTCATATCCTTTACGATCGTTTTTGTAAAGTTCAGCCAGTTTATCTGCTACTTTCTTGGTGATGTATCCATTGATTTTCTTCACATTCGAATCCGACTGCAAATAGCTCCTGGATACATTCAATGGAATGTCTGGAGAATCAATCACACCATGTAGAAGTTGCAAGAACTCTGGTACAATGTCTTTCACTTCATCCGTAATGAATACTTGACGAGAGTACAATTGAATTTTGTTCTTCTGTAGATCGAAATCCTTTTTCAACTTAGGGAAATACAGCACTCCGGTAAGATTGAAGGGATAATCTACATTTAAGTGAATCCAGAATAGCGGATCTTCACTAAACGGATATAGCGTTTTATAGAAATCTAGATAGTCTTGATCTTTTAGTTCGCTCGGAGACTTTGTCCAAATAGGATCAGTATCGTTGATGATATTGTCCTCTTTGACAGTCTTATACTTCGTGTTTCCATCTTTGTCTTTCCCATCTTCAACACTTTTGTCTTTCTGACCGAATTTGATTTGAACAGGTAAGAACTTGGAGTATTTATCCAGAATGCCTTGAAGTCTATGCTCATCAAGAAACTCCTCGGAGTCTTCAGCTACATGAAGAATGATATCCGTACCTCTGGTTTTTCTAGATCCTTTTTTGATTTCAAAATCTGTTTCTCCGGTACAGATCCATTTAGCTGCTTCCGATCCATCTTGGTGCGAAAGTGTATCGATCTCTACTTTCTGAGCTACCATAAATGCTGAATAAAATCCAAGTCCAAAGTGACCGATGATTTGCTGATTATCCGCTTTGTCTTTGTATTTCTCTACAAACTCAGTAGCTCCGGAGAATGCAATTTGGTTGATATATTTTTTGATTTCATCTGCAGTCATTCCGATTCCTTTGTCGGAAATGGTGATGGTCTTTTTGTCTTTGTCGAATGACACTTCGACAGCCAAATCACCTAGCTCTCCAGTGTATTCTCCAAGAGAAGCTAGCTGCTTGATTTTTTGTGTTGCATCTACTGCATTAGAAACCAACTCACGAAGAAAGATTTCGTGATCGGAATAAAGGAATTTTTTAATGATCGGAAAGATATTTTCCGTGTGTATCGAGATTGTGCCTTTCTCTGCCATTGTCTGATTACAATTTTTTGTTGTTATTCAGGCGGCAATACTCAAATACTATTCCAGAGGCATAATACTGACAGGTTGACAGCCCACATAATGGGAATAGTTAGGAATCATAAAAAAGAATCGGAGCATTTATCTTATCCGGTCGGCACTTCTCACCAGTTGCTCGTCTTTTCGGATGAATCGATTAGCAAGAAAATTGTTGAGCATAGCAACTATAGGTAGGTAAAAACCAATCAAGAATGTTCCCTGCACTGTGGGGTCAAAAAGCTGATTGGCTTTACTTGTATACAAATAAGTTCCAACCAATGTTGCTGCAGTAATTAATGAGAATAGTGCGTTTAATTTCACTTGCGTCATCCGGTTCTTGTATCGAGTAATCGAGAATAGCATCACGATCGCAGCAGCGATAGCTCCAATTGACAAAAGGAATGTATTTTGAGTTCCTAACAGAACTTCTTTTGCTTCAGTATCGATTTGTTTGTATTCCAATTTGAACGCATCCATGATCGCATACTCTCTTTGTTCGGCTTCAAATTGCCGATCTGATTTTTCCCAAATCGGGAAGAATAGCATAAGTATCATCGCAACTGCTGCGATAGTCATAAAGATGGTTTGTACTCGTTGAAGCATATCTGTAAAATTTCTATTTGTGCTTTTGCTCGGCAAATATCCGTGGAATTACCTGTCAAATGGAAGTAATCCTGCAAATTTGTCATCGTGAGGTATTTCATGGACATCAGCTATAAAGGCACCAACTTCAGTGGATGGCAGATTCAACCCAATGGTATTACTGTGCAAGAGGAGATAGAAAAAGCCTTATCTACTATTCTTCAACAAGAGATTTCTATTGTTGGTAGTGGAAGAACAGATGCTGGTGTGCATGCTCAGCAACAGATAGCGCATTTTGATGTTGACAGCATTGATCCAGAAAAGTTAGCATCCAAGCTGAATTCATTTCTTACCGAAGATATTTCTATCAACACTATCATTCCCGTTAAGGACGATGTAAGTGCAAGATTTGAGGCAGCATCAAGAAAATACCATTATCACATTCACCAGGCTAAATCACCTTTTAAAACCGGTCAGTCTTATTATTTTCGTCTTGCTCTTGAGGTTGACAAAATCAATAAGGCATGTGAAATAATTAAAGATTGGAAGAACTTTGAATGCTTCAGTAAGGTTCATACGGAAGTTAACCACTTCAATTGTGACATCTTTGATGCCAAATGGACGCTGAATGAATCAGATCATCTGTTTGAAATTACTGCCAATCGATTTTTGAGGGGGATGGTACGAGCGATTGTTGGAACCTTGTTGGATGTAGGATTGAACAAAACATCATTGGAGGAGTTAAAGGGTATTTTAGAAAGCAATGATAGAAGCAAGGCGGGGAGGGCTGTTCCTGCTGAAGGATTGTACTTGCAAGAAGTGACTTACCCAAAAGACATCTATTTATACTGAAACATTGGAAAAAGAAAAGGCGAGCGGAAATATTGTAGACCTAAAGGTGTTAAAACGGCTATTCGTTTTTGCTAAACCCTACATAGGAGTTTTCTACTTTTTAGTTTTTCTAACCGTAGCCTTAAGTGTAACAGGTCCTTTGCGTCCATTCATCATTCAAAAAGCGATTGATAATAACGTTGCACAAGGTGATTATCCTGGCCTTGTCAATATGATTATTTTGTTGATTGGTCTTCTCGTAACGCAAGCAATCATTCAATACCTCCATACTTTTTATTCTGGATGGTTAGGACAAAACATAATCAAGGATATTCGAATCAAGCTCTACAAGCATATTCAGAG
Source organism: uncultured Roseivirgaceae bacterium (assembly GCA_964634415.1). Lineage (GTDB taxonomy): Bacteria > Bacteroidota > Bacteroidia > Cytophagales > Cyclobacteriaceae > Ekhidna. Next base: position 11,686 of record CAZWLS010000072.1, read on the forward strand.
TTTGAAGCTCACCTTTTTTGACAAGACTCCGATTGGTAGACTGGTAACTAGAAACGTTTCTGACATTGAGACACTGGCCGAGGTTTTTAGTACAGGTATTGCAGGAATCATTGCAGATGTGATGCAGCTGTTGGTCATCTTGGGATTCATGTTTTATATGAACTGGTCACTTACTCTAGTGAGTTTATCATTATTGCCGGTTTTGATTTTTGCCACTTACATATTCAAAGAAAAAATCAAAGTAGCGTTCAATGAAGTTCGGGCAGCAGTATCTAACCTAAACTCATTTGTTCAGGAACATATCACAGGTATGAACATCGTTCAGATCTTCAACAGTGAAAAGCGAGAATTTGAAAAATTTCAAGAGATCAATAAAGAGCATAGAAAAGCAAACATTAGGTCGGTACTCTATTATGCAGTTTACTTTCCGGTTTCGGAAGTAATTCAAGCTGCAGGTATTGGACTGATTGTATGGTATGGAGGAGGTCAGTTGATTCAAAGCGAGGTTAAGGCAGGAGAGTTAATTGCGTTCATCTTGTTCTTGCAGATGTTCTTCAGGCCTATTCGGATGATTGCAGATCGATTTAATACCCTTCAAATGGGGATTGTTTCTTCAAATCGAATCTTGGATTTATTAGATAATGATGAGCATATTCAGGACGATGGGACGTATGCTCCAGCGCATGTAAATGGTGATGTTAGGTTTGATGATGTGTCCTTTGCTTACGTAAAGGATGAGTATGTACTTAAAAACATTTCATTCGAAGTAAAAGCAGGTGAGACTATAGCTTTGGTAGGTGCTACAGGCGCCGGCAAGTCGTCCGTGATCAACCTTTTGAGTCGGTTTTATGAGATAAATTCAGGGAATATCTATGTTGATGAAAAGGATGTTCGAGAGTATAATTTATCTAACCTAAGAAATCATATCGCAGTTGTTCTTCAAGATGTATTCTTATTCTCCGACACAATTCTGAATAACATAACCCTTCGCAACCCAGATATTCCAATAGAGAAAGTCAAGGAGGCAGCAGAAATGGTAGGAGCTTTACCATTCATTGAAAAGCTTCCTGGAGGATTTGATTATAATGTAATGGAGCGTGGAGCAACTTTATCTGTTGGACAAAGACAGCTCATTTCCTTTGTTCGCGCGATGGTTTATGATCCTAAAGTGATCGTCTTAGATGAAGCTACTTCCTCCGTTGATACTGAGACTGAAGAGCTTATTCAAGCTGCGATACAAAAGATGATGTTTGGACGTACTTCAATTGTAATTGCACACCGTCTCTCTACTGTACAAAATGCGAATCAGATTTTAGTTTTAGAAAAAGGCGAGATTGTAGAGCAGGGAAGTCACGAAGACCTACTTGAGAAAAATGGATACTACGCTCAGCTGCATCAAATGCAGTATAAAGAAGTAGCCAAAGCTGTCTGAGAACAATCCTATATTTGAGTTATGAAGCGAGCAAAGCAACTCTACCTGGCCATCATCATTCTATGTCTTCTAATAATCGCTTGGAGTACATATTATACACTTGGTGGATTTGATCCAGTAGAAGTTTATGTGATGAAGGGTGCTGAGCGTACTGTAATAGGCAAAGAATACATTGAAAAGTATCGTTATTCGGAGTTTAGCCAACGGATAGAAGAGGCTAAAATGGAAGTAGATTCGGGTAAACTAAAGGGGATGCTTACAGTGATTTTTTTTCAAAATGATACCATAGGGTCAGATTCAGTTCACTACTTTATTGGCGCATCTAAGGAAGAGATAAAAGATGTTCTGCGCTTACCTGCTGGTTACACTTACCGGGAGTTTAGAACAGATAAGATCTTCAAAGTTTTTATGACTCAGCACGTGCTTGTAAGACCGACGCCAGAGGAAGTCGGTGAATTGGTGCAGATAAAAGCAATCGAGGAAGGTGCTGTATTGCAGCCATTCTCGTTTGAATTGTATTATCCAGATCGAAGTTTCAGCGTGGAGTATTGGTCAAGGTAATTTAGACCAACTCTTCCCCGGCAAGCTGTTTATCATGGAGTTCTTTGTATGCTCCACCACTTTTCATCAGCTCGCTATGTGTGCCTTGCTCGATGATTTTGCCGTCGTCCAACATAACCACCTTATCTGCAAGTTTTGCAGAAGACACCCTATGAGAAATAATTATTGAAGTGCGGCCTTTCATAATTCGTTGCATTGCATTCAGAATTGCATTCTCTGTTTTCGTATCTACAGCAGATAATGCATCATCGAGAATCAGAATTTTAGGAGATCGCGCGATGGCACGAGCAATGGATACACGTTGTTTTTGGCCACCAGAAAGAGTAATCCCTCTTTCTCCAAGCTGAGTTTGAAATCCATCTTTGAAGTCAAGGATATTCGTCAATACGTCTGCATCAGCAGCTGCACGCTCTATTTCTTCCTTACTCATTTGTCTATTTCCGAAAGAGATGTTATTCTCAATTGTATCAGAAAAAAGAAAAACATCTTGCGGCACATATCCTATCTGACTTCTAAGTGAGGAGATGTTGTAATCCTCAACATTGATAGCATCAACTGAAAGTTCGCCATTGTCAATATCGTAAAGACGGCATACCATATTGGCGATGGTACTTTTACCTGATCCGGTGGTACCTACTATTGCTATAGACTCTCCAGGTAAAACTTCAAAAGATATGTTTTTCAAAGCTTGGATGCCTGAGTCTGGATATGTGAAATTGACATCCTTAAAGACAATTCGACCTTCTATTTCTCTTTCAATATTTTTCTCAGATACAATATCAGTTTTAGTGCTTAAGAACTCATTTATTCTACGCTGCGATGCAGCCGCTCGCTGAATAATCGAAGTAATCCAACCCAATGCTGTTACAGGCCATGTGAGCATATTAACATAAATGATAAACTCTGCAATGTTTCCTGTGCTAACTTCTCCATTAAATACCTGAATGGATCCAACCCATACCGTTAGGATGACACTGAGACCAATCAATCCCATAATCAAAGGCATAAATAGGGCTTGGACAAATGCCAATTTGAGCGATTTATCCCTGTAGTCGACACTCTCAGTTTCGAAATTTTTCGCTACTTCTTCTTCTCGAACAAAAGCCTTGATAACTCTAATACCGGAAAATGCCTCTTGTACGAATGTCGACATGTTGGACAGGCTTCGTTG
>CAZWLS010000073.1:0-14821 GCA_964634415.1 uncultured Roseivirgaceae bacterium
TCGTTAGAAACGAGATCGATAAAGAGAAGCAAATCATTGATGCAGAGGCACGTGCGGAAGAGATCAGAAGAATTGCAAAAGGAGAGGCCGACGGTACATTGATGAAGTTTGAAGCTGAGTCGAAAGGTATGGAAGACTTGTTGGCAGCTAAGGCGAAGGGATATCGAGAGATTATTGAAGCGTGTGGTGGTGACGGGAAGTCTGCGGCTACGCTTTTATTACTCGAACAGCTTGATGCCCTTGTGGCAAGACAGACCGAGGCTTTATCTAACCTTAAGATTGATAAGATCACCGTTTGGGATTCGGGTTCTAATGGAAAGGATCAGAACACTACTTCCAGTTTCCTTAGAAATTACATCGGAGCACTTCCTCCAATCCATGAGTTAGCAAAACAGGCGGGTCTTGATTTACCAGAGTTCTTGGGTAGCATGGCTAAAGATCCTGGCTTGATTCAAGCGGCAGAGGAGGTGAAAGCAGAAGCTAAGCCAGCTGCAAAATCGGCAACCAAGCCACCTGCAACTAAAAAACCAGACCCGAAAGGGAAGGCGAAATAGGAATTAGAAATTGATAATCATATAAGCCTGAGCGTCATGTTCAGGCTTTTTTTGTTAGTACTAAGTTCGTATATCCAAAAGAAAGATAGCTATGGACGATAGTAGAGTACTTACCTTTCTATTTCATCCTTTTTGACAAGCGGCTGCCACTATCCTGATCCTTTTTATTTTCTTTACGCCACTATTTGATAAAGTAATACTTATGAAACACCTAATATCGATTATTGCATTGACGCTTTGCGTGTCTTTGATGGCCCAAGAGCAACGTATGTTCATGCCGAAGGAGATGAAGCAAGCATATGATAAAGGCACCCGGTCTTATGATGGGAAGCCCGGACCAAACTACTGGCACAATACAGTAGATTATGACATCAAAGTATCTATAGATCCTGAAACACGTGGGATCAGCGGTACTTCTAACATTACTTATACAAACAATAGCCCAGATGATCTTAACACAATCGTTGTAAGGCTTTACAATGATGTATATAGAAAAGGAAATCCTCGAGCTTCTCGCGTAGATGACAGGGACGTTGATGATGGAGTGACCCTTCATATGGTAAAGGTTCGCGGTGACTCTGTAGATATGGAAAGCAGGTCATTCACGAGAAATGGAACCAACATTTTCATACGCCTATCTGAATCACTGAAAAGTGGAGACAATATTGATTTAGCCATCAACTGGGAGCAGTTTGTTCCATATACCAATCGTAGAACTGGAGTTGCAGATAGTACTTCTTTCTTCGTAGCATATTGGTATCCTCAATTGGCAGTTTATGATGATGTATTTGGCTGGGATACGCAGAATTACTCATTCAGAACTGAATTCTATAACAACCTAGCAAACTTCAACGTGGAGTTTACAGTTCCTGAGTCTTTCACTGTATGGTCTACTGGTGTGCTGCAAAATCCGGAGGAAGTATTTAATGACGAGATACTGAAGCGATACAACGAAGCACTTACTGCTACACAACCTTTAGATATTATTAGTGGAAGCGATTTGAAAGATGGCTTTGCACACAAATCTGGCGTTTGGAAGTTCAAAGCTGACGAAGTATCTGATTTTGCTTTTGCAATGAGTGATCACTACGACTGGAATGCTGCTTCTCAGCGAGTGGATGGCAGAGATGTACTAATTAGTTCAGTATATCCTACAGGCAATCCACAAGCATACGCAGCGATGACACCTAATCAACAGAAGACGATGAAGCACTTCTCGGAAGATATTCCTGGCGTGCCATATCCATACCCAAGATTTACTACGTTCATAGGCCTTGGAGGCGGCGGAATGGAATTTCCAATGATGGCATACAATGGAGGTCCTGGTTTAGGAGTGACTGTTCACGAGATGTATCACATGTACTTTCCTATGTATGTGCGAACAAATGAAAGACGGTTTGCATGGATGGATGAAGGATGGGCGGATTATATCACCTCTTTGGTGACTGCTCGTTTCTTCCGTAACGATACCACAGACTTATTCACTAATTACAAAGGAAGTGTTGGAGGCATGCAAGGGCAATATGAAGATGTGCCATTGTTTACTTCTTCCCAGTTTATGGACGGTACGAACTACGGATATTCAGCGTACCCGCTTCCTGCTTTCATTTATTCAATGTTGCACTACCACTTGGGTGATGAAATGTTCTATAAAGCATATAAAGAATACATTACACGATGGGCCAAGAAGTCTCCGATCCCGTTTGATTTCTTCTATACTTTTGAGAATGTGAGTGGTCAGGATTTAAGTTGGTTATGGAAGCCATGGTTCTTCGAGTATGGGTTCCCTAATGTGAAAATTGAAGGTATCAAGAAGGACAAGTTAACGGTTGCCAATCTAGGTAATAGACCAGTGCCAGTAAAAGTAGATGTGAAATATAACGACGGCACTGACTACACTGTGTCTATGTCCGGTAAGACAATGGCCGGAAAAGATAAGTTTGTTGTTTCTATTCCTGAATACAAAAAGATCGAATCAATAGCAGTAAACTCGAGCTTACCAGATTTGGATGATACGGATAACTTTTATCCTCCTTTGAAAGATCGTATGGCTGGAGTTGAGGTGCCTGAATTTATTTATGGCACATATAACATAGCCAACTTCAATATTCAGGCAATAATGGAAAATGAAGATGGATTAGTGAAGGCACAAGTGCCTGCAGCAGGTATGAATGTAGTTGTAATGCCGAAAGAAGATAAATGGGTATCTTTAGATGGCCAAGTTGTTATTACCTTTGACAACTCTGGTGAAAAACCAACCATGAGCATGGAACTGAAGCAATTCGGTGTCACTGTTCAGGGTACAAAAGAATAGCTAAAATACCCTACCTAAGCTAGAACGGCCCTCTCTGTATTGAGAGGGCTTTTTTGTTTACTTCTTTTTAAATCTCACATTTAGATTGCGACTACTGCTTAGCAGGAAGGCATCGTCGACCACATCCGCTTTAAACCCCTTTACCCACAATATATTTGGTTCAAACGCTTGAATCGTATAGGTCTTATAGTCGAAAATGATATCGTAAGTTTCTCCTGATGCATGCTTGACCTTAAAGGTCACATCAAGCTCATCACTGTAATACTTGCCATTCAATTTTTTGAAGTCATAGTCTTCCCAAGAGATGTCTTGCTTAGTGAGCGTATAGGAGTCATGAGTTGGATAATAGGCAGTAACCTGCATGCCAACCTCTGGGTCTATAGTGAATTGCTGTTGGAAATCAGGATCATTGATTTCATGATATATATTTCCTTCCTCATGCTCCAGCGCCACAGGTTCTCTGTTTGTTCGCTCCAAAAAAAGTGTGTCAGATCTTTCTACAAATCGATAATAGTACCCGCCGGATGTTTTGTAGGTGCCAAGAAGTTCTTCCACTGAAACAAAGTTTCCGATGGTTTGCGGTTTTCTTGATGAAGTAGGGGAGTAGGTGGTTCCAGACAAAATTTCGTAACATTTATCTGTGATCATACTCGCAAGAATATTTGAGTAGTTAGTCATCACTACTATTGATAAATTTTCATTCGAGTATCTCGCAAATGTTGCTCCATAAGCACCAGTTGCTCCGTGATGGAAAGATCTTCCTTCTTCAAATTCTAATCCATATCCATAATTTGTAATGGTGGAGGAGGCTATTGGTTTTTGACTTTGATTGAGTGATTTTTTGGATAAAAAATCACTCTTTTCATTTTGAAGCATTGCCTCCCACCTCAATTGGTTAGGTAGGGAAGTGAACAATGCACCATCCCCAATAAGGTCAGCATTCCATTCGTACATCCGATACCTTTTCCAATAGCCGTACGGTAGGACTCGTTTCGGGATGTCTTCATGGTTTGGTTCAAATGCAGTATCCGACATCCCAAGATTATTAAACAAATTTCTCATGAACGTATCAAAAGATATGCTTGTCACTAGCTCAATGATTTCAGTAAGTATTAAGTAGTTCGAGTTACTATACAGATACCGTTCTCCGGGCTTAAAGCTCAATTCTTCTTGCTTGGAAAGTAACTCAAGCGCATCATCATTAGAAAATGATTCTTCCCACCAAGTGACACCTTGAAGATTCCAAAGATGATAAACGTCTCTAATGCCACTGGTGTGAGTGATTAGATGCTGAATTTCTATCTTCTCTTCAACATTGGGATAAAATTCTGGTAAGTATTTACGGATATCATCATCAAGTTTAAGACCTCCTTTTTCAATTAAAGTGAGGATAGCCAAGGCTGTGAATTGCTTACCACTGGAAGCATAATTAAATCTTGAAGTACCGTCTAAAGGCGTGCTGTTTTTTATGTCGGCATAGCCTGAATATGCCTCATAAATAATCTTGCCATCTTTTACGATGCCTATTGCTAGTCCGGGTGCAAGCGTGTCCTGTACTTGGCTTTGGATTAATTCATCTAGCTCTTCCTTCGATTTTGGGTCAAGCATCTGACCATGGCTCAGAATTGTTAGTCCTATCAATAATGATGTGAAAATGTGTTTCATGAGTTTTTTAATGTAAAGCTGAGCTTAACAATCCTTACAATCGCTCCAAATCATGATTTGGCACCTATATCTTCAAGCATTTTAAGGTAGGTATTTGGAGTCATGTTTGTCTGGAATTTAAAAACTCGATTGAACGTACTTTTCGAATTGAATCCACAGTCTAATGCGATGCTAAGAAGTGTGTATCTAAGGTGGTCACCTTGATCCATTCTGGCTTTGACTTCCGTGAGTCTTGCTTCATTCACATAGTCATTAAAATTCATGTTAAATCCCTGGTTAATGGATTGTGATATCGTGCGAGGGTTAGTTTCTAGGTGATTAGCTAAATCTTGAAGTGTAAGTCTTGGATTCTTATAGGCACGTTGATCGATTACATACCTATTGATCTTCTTTTTCCACTCGTCTACTTCAATAGATATCATTTCTTTCGTTTTGGTGTCTGCTTCCGGAACAGGAGCAAGGGATGGAAGTTGATAGGCCAGAGAGGTCCAAATGCTATTGGTATAACCAGCGAACGTGATGTAGTAGAATATGCAAGCAAAGGATACATAATACCACCACTTTAAACCAAAGTCACCCCAATTCGGAAGCGCTATCATGAAAATGACTCTTAAACTGAGGATGAGAGCCAATGCAAGAAGAAATCGCTTCAACCAATTGAATTTGATACTATCTGCAAAACTTACTTCATCAAGAATCCTAGATTTATACGATAAGTAGTTCTTGTATGATAGCACAGTGTATGACAACATTGAAAATGTTCCGGTAATCTGGTACCATGGAGAAAGGTCTTTATCTCTATAATCTGAATAGAAGTAGAATTCATCCAAAATCCAGAAGTCTGCAATGAAGACCATCAGAGAATAGATGAGGTATAAACCTGCCGGCACAAAATGAAGATAATCACGTCTTTCTAACTTGAATGCCGAACGGATCAGACTCTGAACATAGAAATAAACAATGGGCCCGATCAGGAAGAGTTGATGGAAAGGAACAAAGAACAAGAATTCTCTGTAACCATCTTTAGCATACCAACCTGCATGACCTAGCATCCAAGGAGTAATGTATAACGTTGCTAAAAAGATCAGTATCGCCAACCATTGCTGGGATATTTCCTTTGTTTTTAGGAATCGTACAGTGAGGATTACGGAATAGATAATTCCATGCCCAAAGAATATGAGAAGTAATGCTGTTTTGTAGTAAATGCCTGCCATTTGATAGTCAGGTTAAACTACATCCTTTTTACTTGTTATTCACATATTGGAATGGAATTCCTGCTTTAGTTTCAAGGTCTTCTCCAAGTTCTTTGTGGTCATCATCACCTGCATCGCTGAACCATCGAATCAAGAGGGTAGCACCCATTGCTTGTTTGTCTTTCAATGCCAGCATTAATTGATAAAGGCACTTCATAGTACCAGTATCAAAGTGCTCTAGTTTGATTTCAACGATGAATGTTGGAACGGTGGTGTTTTTGACTTGCTCAATGATAGGGAGGTAAAAATCCTGCACATCTCGCATGGTTGAACGACCTTCTATTTTCAATAACCCAGTTTGTGTATTAAATCTAATTCTAGGTAAAATATCTCCATCTTCAGTCATAATAATAAGCGGTGGTTTGTATTGGTTGATACGTTAATTCTGATTTTTGTAACCAGAAGGAGCAAGAATCTTACTCCTTTTTCATTTCCTCAAATTTATCACTTTGCTTCGGCCTTGGGAAAACATTATTCTCAAGATTTACATCCGGAAGCTTTTGATTGGGGTCAATTGCAATGCTTGCGACCTCTTTCTCTTTTAAGAATGTCTTGGTTACTTCAGCTTCATTTAGTCTCCAAATCTCGGCAGGAAGTTGCTGAACCTCTTTCGTTCCATCGGTATACGTCCATTCAATAATAACAGGCATCACAAGGCCACCTTTGTTCTTTAGTTTCAATTCGTAAATGTGCTTTCCAGAAAGCTGATCTCTCATCTCAGCTTCATCTAGTCGGCTAAGAAATTGACCATAATTTCCAGCTCCTGAAGGAGCAACCGAGAAGGGTTGCGGTCCATCACTAAAATCGTTACCTTCAGCACCCTTACTCGAGCCTGAGATTTTTTTGGTACTCCCTTTTTGACGCTTATTTTCTACGTTGTTTTGCTCCTCTCTAAGCTGATACCATTTTACCTCAGCCAGGTCAATGTCTATTGTTTCAGTCGTGAAGAACCACCCCTTGAAAAACCAATCCAGATCCGTAGCAGTGCCATCTTCTAATGTCCTGAAGAAGTCTGAAGGGTTAGGGTGCTTGTATTTCCATCGATTTGCATACTCTTTGAACGCAGCATCAAACAACTCTTTCCCAACAATAGTCTGTCGAAGCATTTGAAGACCAACTGTTGGTTTTTGATAAAAATTGGCCCCCATTTGAAACAACAAATCATTATCCGAATTGGTCATAATTGGACGAAGTGTCTTTTGATCTCCCATCATGAAAGGAATTATGTCTTTAGGTGTGGTGCTAGACCAATGCGGATAGCGCTCGGCTAGCGTACGTTGATGTAAGAACGTATTGAGTCCTTCATCCATCCACATCCACTTACGTTCATCGGAGCTTACAATCATTGGAAACCAGTTGTGACCTACTTCGTGAATGATTGTACTGGTCATCCCTCTACGAGCTTGTTCGCTTATTTCACCATTTACAGGGCGACCACCATTAAAGGAAATCATAGGAAATTCCATTCCGATGTTTGAAGTATTCACAGAGATGGCGACTGGATATGGGTAATCAAAAGTAGCTTCTGAATACACCTCCAATGCTTGCTTTACACCATTAGTTGATTCTTCTGTCCAAACTGGCAAGCCTTCTTTTGGATAGAATGACATTGCCATAACTGTGTTTGTCGGAAGTTTTACTGCTTGAGCATCCCAGATAAATTTTCTAGAACTGGCAAAGGCTACATCTCGCACATTTTCTGCTCGAAACTTCCACGTTTTGGTGCCTTTCTTTTTGGTCTTTTCATTTGCTCTTGCTTCCTCTGGGGTGATGATAAATAGCTGTTCGTCAAAAGACTTTCTGGCTTTTGCCATTCGATCTCTTTGCGTTTTAGTTAATACTTCTGATTCGTTTATAAGTGTTCCTGTACCCGCCACTATATGATCTTCAGGTACGGTTAGCTCTACATCATAATCTCCAAACTCAAGGGCGAATTCTCCAAGCCTTCTGAATTGTTTGTTTTGCCAACCTTCTGTGTCGTTGTAAACGGCCATCCTTGGAAACCAGTGACCTAAGAGAAATACTTTATTATCATCTTCAGGGAAATATTCGTACCCTTCTCGCGAAAGGAGAAAGTTGGCTCTGTCTGTGATATAATTTTTCCATTTGATAGAAAAGGTCACATTTTCTCCAGACTTAAGAGGTTCAGGCAGGTTGATCCGTAGTAAGGTATTGTTAACGATATAGTCCAGTCCTTTGCCATTGGCACCTTTGACCCACTCAATATCTGTACCTGCAGGAAAATCAATCGGACGAACCAGGTATTGCATTTGAAGCGAACTGATTGAATCCCTTACACCGCCAAGAACATCTCCGAAATCTTCGTTTTGTTTTCTATTAACATTTTGCTCAATATTCAGCCACAAGAACTTAAGCGTATGTGGAGAATTATTGAAGTAAGTAATGGTCTCTTCGCCTACTAGTTCATTGGTATTTTCATCTATCGAAGCTTTGATCTTATAGTCAGCTCGCTGCTGCCAATAGTTTTCTCCTGGCGCCCCAGACGCTGTTCGATAGGAATTCGGTGGGGACAATAAGCGATCAATGGCGTTGAATTTTCCAGAATACCCAGGAACATCCTGTGCAAAAGAAAATAGTGAGGTTGCGATTAACGATAAGGTGACTATAACTCTCATAGTAATAAAATTTCCAAAAAGGTAATCAAAGGTGCAATGGACCAAAAGCAGGATTACATGGAAGGTAATTCTGGGGAGATTATTGTTTTACTGGTCGGAAGTTGAAGCGGTAAATTTAGGCTTGATACTAAGAATTATGCCTAATCCAATAAGCAATCCAATTATAGAGAAGAGTACATCGTATGGATCAAATATGTTGTTGCCACCAATGTTATGAATTTTAAATTCCTGAGTAATTACGTAAACACCAGCTAGGAATGTGGCAATTAAATAAATGGCTTTTTCACTCCATCGCAGACTTCTCAGGTTGAGATAAAGTAAAACATAGGTTGCGGAAAGTACTCCAATAATACCTTCGCACAAGTTGGGGAATGAGTATACAATAATATCTGCAAGAGGATGAAAGTCGCTTTCAAGAACGAAAGGCCTGACAAACTTCTTCATGATAAAGAATATTGCTATCACAATAATTTGAATGCGCGCGAGCTTGATTATATCACTCATGCTGCTATAATAAAAAAGGGTAGCTTCTTGCTACCCTTTTATGTTCTTTAGCGGATGATTATAAGGATCTAGCGGGAGCTTCTGCTGTTTCCGCTTCACCTTTTAGGTACTTATCCAGGAAAACCTTGATTTGTCCATACCCTTCAATCTCATTCTCTTTTTTGCGAAATCCATGACCTTCATCTTCGAAGATGACATATTCAACAGGTACACCATTAGCTTTTACTCCGGCTACAATCTCATCAGACTCTACCTGCAAAACTCTCACATCATTTGCTCCTTGTAATACCATCAAAGGTTTAGTTACATTTTGCGTATGGAAAAGCGGGGAGATGTTATAAAGTCTAACAGAATCTTCAGTAGTTGGATCTCCTAATTCATCATAGAGCGCTTTTCTGAAACTTTCCCAATATGGAGGTATTGATTTCAATGTTCTCAACCAGTTGGTTACGCCAAAAATATTTACCCCTACATCGAACGCTTCTGGTTCAAAAGTCATGGCAGCCATCGTCATATAGCCACCATATGAACCACCGATGATCCCTACTTTTTCCATGTCGATTACGCCTGTTGACGCTAAGAAATCTTTACCAGCTACACAATCTTTAAGATCTTTATCTCCATGGTTCTTATCATCTAAATGGTTGAATTCTTTTCCATACCCGCCACTTCCACGGTTGTTAACCGCAAGGATGGCATAACCATGATTTACTAAGTATTGGATCAATGCGAAATAGCTGAGTCTGGATTGCCCTCCAGGCCCGCCATGAACCCAAACGAGTGCAGGAACCTTATTGTCAGCCGTGGCTTGTTTAGGCTGATAGTAGATAGCAGGGATCTCAAGTCCATCAAAAGAAGCATATCTAACAACTTGTCCTTCAACCAAATCATTGGAATCTATCTCAGGATTAAGTGTATTAGTTAATTTCTTTAGCTCACCGGTTTCGAAATTGTATAAGTAAATATTGCTAGGAGAGGCGGAGGTACTTACTGTAAGTCTAGCCAGCTTTTCACTTTTAGAAATATTTACTGAAGAAATACTTCCACCCTCAATGGCTGGTAGGGCTACTTCTTCTCCACTTGACTGATCGATAATTTTCACTACGGTTTTCGCATCTTGATTGATGCCAATTACCCTATATTTTTCGTTCCATGAATCGTATGCGTACCATACGTCCCAGCTAGCTTCAAATTCTTTAGTTACTTCACCAGATTCAAGATCTCTTTTTGCTAGATAAACAAAGTCGGAGCCTTCATCGGTTGTGTAATAAAGCGTTTTATTATCCAGGCTAAAAAACTGAGGGCTGTATGTTGCGTCTCCCTCATGTTCAGAGATATCTATTTTTTCACTGGTTTCGCGATCAAATAGATACATCTTCCCATCAGCACTTGTGATCGTTTCTACCAGTGCGTAGAATCGCTCATTAGGAGAAATGGCGCCTACATTAAGTCCGTCATTGTTTTGGTAAATAATCTCGCTAATTGGAGCTTCATCATCCACAGATGATACTTGCATCTCATAGATATCCATAAATCTAGGATCTCTTTTGTTTGAAGTGATGTACATGCTTTTTTCATCTCTGCTCCATCCCCAGAAGCCGTTTCTAACACTGTCTCCAGGTGTAAGGTCTTTAGACTGGCCTTCAGTGGTCATCATAAAGACTTTGAAGTTTTCGTTTCCACCTTCATCAAAAGAGTAGATGATGCGATTGTCATTTGGGAAGTACCCTTGACCAAAATACGATTCCTGAGTGGAATTTGTCACCTGAGTTTTTTCACCGGATGCAAGATCGATTTCATAGACATTATAAATGCCTGTTTCATTGCTATTTACGAGTAGTTTAGACTCGTCTGGAGAAAAGCTGCCGCCACCGATATTGGCATTTTCGTAGAACTGATTGATTGTGTATTTAGTCACTTCAGGTACCTCATTGGATGGTGGATTACAACCCAGAAGTACGGCTAAAACTAGTAGTGTGAGTGTTTTTTTCATGATTCAAGTTGGTTAAAGTATTATCAAGTTACTCATAATTTGAGGCGAAAGAAAAAAGGCAGCCATTTCAATAGCTGCCTTTTATAAATCTGGTCATTTCCTCATGTGGATGAGGCCTCAGACGCCCGAGTGGTATTGTCTGTTGGGTTTCTGTCGATGAGTTTGTTCAATGGATCTACGCCAGCAGAAGATGGCTTTTGATCAACCTCTAACTCAATAGTGGTTTCATCTCCTGTGAACTTGTGCTTTTCCAAGTAGATCAGCTTCTCATCACCATTTTCGTCAGTAGTATAAACTCCAACGTCTATCCAGTCGCTGATGGCCACTTGAGTGGATAAGCCTAAGCTGTCAGATTCCATCTTCTTGGTATTAAGATCTAGTGTAACCGTGTACTTGTCATCTGATACCTTGGTATAAGTGGCCTCATCGATTTTGTTTTCATAAAGTATGATTCTATCGAAGAAGTCAGTGATTACACTTTGCATGCTATCGGCAGTCACTTCTCTTAAGTACTTAACAAGATCAATGGTGGTTGCATAGCGTCCATTTCGTTCTATTGAACCAAATCCCCAATCATTGATGAGTCTTTCTAATGCGACATTTACGCTATCCTCGCCAATGTAATCTTGAAGTGCATACATGATATTAGCACCTTTGCCATAGTGGATATACGCCTGATTTTCTGCCAATGCTAATGGCATTTCTTTCTTCTGTTCTGTTGTACGTCCCTGTAGATATCTATTCAATTCTTCCTTCAAGAATTCTTTGATATGCTCTTGCGGATACTCTTGCTTCATCACCATTAATGCTGAATATTGCGAAAGTGTCTCAGAAAGAACGGCGCTTCCTTGAACATTCGCAGGGAACAATTGATGTCCCCACCATTGATGCGCAAGCTCATGAGCAGTGACAAAATAGGTAACATCTACATCATCTTCTTCTTCCACTTTTACCATGAATCCAATCGCTTCAGAGAATGGAACAGTATTCGCAAAAGATTGTGCGAAAGATGCATATCTAGGGAATTCCAAAATTCTCATCTGACGATACTGATACGGACTGAAATTTTCTGAGAAGTATTTGAAGGAATGTTTCATTCCTCTCATCATACTTTCAAGATTGTATTCGTGACCTTCATGATAGTAGATCTCCAGATTGATATCACGATCGGTAGAATCAGTCAATGCAATTGTAGTTTCATCTTGTACCTTGGTATATCTCGCAGACACAATGTTGAAGAATGGCATCATGTCTTGATCCATTTTATAGTGGAAGTAACGTCGATCGTTTTCTTCCCATTCTCTCTGAAGATACCCCGGTGCAATTGCAATTTGATCTTTCACCGTACCAACTACGATTTCAAAGTCAATGCCGTGTGAGTCATCGCTGATGAAGTTTTGACTTAATCCGATTGGATTGTCTCTTTCCATCATCCGCTCTTTGGGCTCCAGGTCATTGTCTTTCCTGGTATCATCGCTTCCAAGCTCATTTCCGGCGTTATAGCCAATACTTGGAAAGCTGCCATTGTTCAAGAATGTTCCATTGAAAACAATACTGGTATTCGAGCCAGATTCTTTAAATCCTACTGTATTGTAGATGAACTTAAAATCTAATTCAATGGAATCTCCAGGTTGTAAAGGTTCATCTAACCGATGAACGTAGTACCTATACTCATCGAAGCTTTCAGAAATTGTAGATGGAGTACTTAGTGTCACAGTTTCGTATGTCAAGTCTTCATCTAATCCTAATTGCAAGTGGATACTCTTTATAGGCATATCCTCAAAATTCTTGAGGGTATAGGTGCCTTCCATGCTATAGTCTCTCTCGTAAGGATATAGCTCTGCTTTTATATCCATTCGGGTTACTTTCGGCTGAGGGATGAACTCATACTTTTTCAATGCACGTTCATAATCCGCCTGAATGGCTTCTTGTTCATCAGAGTTCCTGTAGGTGTTTTCAACATTCGTGTTGTAAAAGATGTAGCAACCAGACATAACGAAAGTCAAGAATGTTGTGATGATCAACGTAAGCATCGGTCTTGACAAACGCATCTTGCCAATATGCCATCTCCACTTCATTGCTGCCTCTGAACCTCTTACTGCAAATACAACGGCAACTCCGAATAGAAACACACTGAATGCCATCCAGTAAACATCAAACCATGAAAAGCTAGTGACAAAGTGACCATAACCATTCATTTCCGAATATGTGCCAAGGCTAGCGCTACCAAATTGGAACAGGCTGTGCTCCAAACCTAATAAGTCAAGAACTCCAGTCGCGATAAAAAATACAATTACCACCGCATGTCCCAAGAACTTATTATTTACCATTACCTGAACGAAGAATGCTAATAATGAGAATAGCACTACAAATGAGGTTGTTTCAGTGAACATGGTATAGAAGTATACCGGAAGGTCAAACTTGTAATATCCTTTGAATGCCTGTATTAATACTCCTGATCCGATTAATAGCAAGTTAAGAACTACAAATACCAATTGAAGACCAAGGAATTTACTGATTAAGCTAATAAAGTCGGGCATCGGTAATGCGTCTTGAATCAAGTTGATTTTCACATCGCGTTCTCTCCAAACAAGCTCCCCGGAGTAGAATACAAGTATGATTAAGAAGAACAATCCAAATGCGCCAGTTATCAATTCTACCATCAAGTAGGTAGTGGGGTATGTGTATGTTCCGAATACTCTTCCTAAGAAAAAAGAGTTTACGATCATGATAAAAAATCCGAAGAGGATGATCGCTCTAAATGGTATACTCCCCACTACAGTCTTGAAATAGAATCAGGTCTGCTTTCTAAGTTGAAGCAAGTATGTGCTAAATCCGAATTTGAAATTCACGGAAGGGATAACAATGTCTGTTTTTGAAGCAGCTTCCGGTTTGCTGGCTTTTTTCTTAAACCATGATTTTCTCACAACATTGAAGCTAAATGAGAAGTATCCTATGATTAAAGTGAGAAGTCCAACGCCCATCCACATTAATCGATTCCACATGACCACTCCTGTGAATGGTACTACCATACTGTTTTGTTCTGCTACAGTCCAGTATTGTATACTGTTTCTGATGGTTCTAATAGCAAAAGGATCTATTAGAGCTGCAATCGATCTATTATCAACTTCTCTGGTAAGAATAATTGCAATTTGATATACTGCGAAAAGAAGTATCCATTGTGCATAAACCGTCACCATTTTTCTTGAAAGTGCTCCGGTGATAAAGAACAGCGCACTGGAGAAGAATAAGTTTGGAATGACAATAGTCAAGAATGGATGTAGGTAATTATATGGATTGAAAGGAAGCATTTTATCCGTATCAGGATTAAAAAATTCTCCTATCATAAATCCTAGCATCATACCGCCAAAGACGAATAGGACCACGAGAAACGATCCAAGAAATCTTCCAAGCAAATAATCAAGCTTGGTGATTGGTGTAGTGAACAGCATAGACTCTGTATTGTGTTCAAAGTCCCGAAGTACAGCTACACCCATGATGGCAGAGGTAATCATCATCATGATACCTGAAAGGATCGCCATCATATTGGCGATAGTCGTTGGCGAATTTTCTTTCACTAGTCCAGATCCTCCACCAACTTGAATGATATCCGTGCTCATGGTTAATGTAGCCATGAGGAAGAGTATCGCAAAGTAGACGTAGGTAGCAGGTCTCTTCTTCCTATACTGGAGTTCGAATTTTAATATTTTAAACCACATGATTTTATACTTTTAGGTTGAAGATTATGCTGGTACAGCTTCATTTTGTGAAGCAAGGATGTGAGAGAAGTAGACATCTTCTAGGTCTGCATCCACGATTTCAAAGGTTGAGTCAGGGTTTGAATCTGCCAATACATGAATTTCAGGCTTGCCTGCAATGAGTCGATCAGAGATAACCGTGTA
>CAZWLS010000074.1:0-14760 GCA_964634415.1 uncultured Roseivirgaceae bacterium
TTGCGAAATTTTTCGTGTTCTTCGACTATTGTCCATTATCGGCATAGACATAGTATTACACTACCAACATTTTCGCCGTAGAGGTAAAAGAATAAATAAGAAATCCAGAGGTGTTGCGTTCCTCTCTCCAAATTATTCCGCAGGTAATTAAACCCTGAATGACGCCAGGCAACCATTTAATAAAATGATGCGTCTGGGCTCCATCGAAATTTAATTTTCTGTCACCGCTGATATTAAATAGATGATTTTAAACCGTCTGAAAACTTACATATACGCCCTATTGGGAACCAGAGCTGCTGGTATGTATATCCTACTTTTTGCCATCGCAATTGGTGCTGCAACATTTATAGAAAATGACTTTGGAACAAGCGCGGCTCAAAAGGTGATTTACAAATCTTGGTGGTTTACGCTGCTACTAATGCTCTTTGGAGGAACAATCATTCTAAACATTTTCAGATACCGAATGATCCAACAAAAAAAATGGGCATTGTTCACATTTCACGCTGCCATTATCGTCATTCTAATTGGAGCAGCCTTTACGAGATATTTTGGATACGAAGGTGTGATGCATATCAGAGAAAATGCACAATCCAACGAGTTTTTGTCGGCAGAAACTTTTCTTCAATTTAAAGTTCAAGGTAATGGACAGCGCTACTCTTTTGATGAAGAAGTCCTTTTTGCCTCTCTTGGAAACAATAACTGGAGCGAATCATACTTGGTCGGAAATGATCTGATAGAAGTGGAGCTAGAAGAGTTTATTCCAAATCCGATCCGGAACATTGAAACTGATGAAAATGCCCCGGCACTATTAAAAATCGTTTTTGGTGGAGCAACTGGAAGGGAAGAGTATTTCTTAACGCATGGACAATCAAAGCGCATTAGAAACACGCTTTTCAATTTTTCCGCAAGATCGATTCAAGGCGCCGTTAATATTACTTATGTTGATGGAAGGTTGTTTTTTGAAGCCGATGCCGCAATGTCAGAGACTGTGATGGCTACTCAAAAGCAAAGAACCTTGTCTCCAGATCAAGGACCTCATCAGCTACAACTTCGTGCACTATATACGCTTGGAAGCGATCGGTTTGTTTTTGGAGACTTTAGACCTAATGGCCGTGTGGGGGTTTCTTCCGAGGATCCGAAAGTTCGAAGGGAGAGTTTAACAGCTCTTAAGTTAAACGTAAAAATCAATGGTACCACTCAAGAAATATATACCTACGGGCAGAAAGGAATTCCCGGAAGACCCGTAAAAGTCCAAGGAGGAAATGTCCATTTGGAAGTTTCTTATGGTGCTAAGCCAGTACAACTCCCTTTTTCAATTTTTCTGCACGATTTCATAATGGAAAAGTATCCAGGTACTGAAAATGCTGCTTCATATGCTAGCGAAGTGACTCTTTTTGATCAGCGTGTCAGCATAGAAAAGAATCATAGAATTTATATGAATCACATTTTGAACTACGATGGCTACCGATTCTTTCAGTCTTCATTTGATCGTGATGAAAAGGGCACTTACTTGAGTGTTAATCATGATTATTGGGGCTCATTAATCTCATACATCGGATATGGAATGCTGACTCTTGGGATGATATTGACACTATTCCATCGTGGTAGTAGGTTTTATCAAGTTAACAAGCAAATCAAGCAGTTGCGAACAGTTGCTACTACATTTCTCATTTTGGTGATGTGTCAAGCAAACGCTCAGACTGTCATTGGTCAGGATAAACTGGAATACAATGTAAGTGCAGCGCATGCAGAATTATTCAGCAAGGCGATTGTGCAGGATCATCGTGGAAGAATGAAGCCAATGCATACGCTCAATCGGGAGATTCTAAGAAAAATATCGCGAAAAGAGGCTATAAATGGGTTAAATGCAGATCAGGTGATCTTGAGCATGTTTATCAATAAGACGGATTGGTATCAGGTACCAATGATCAAATTGGGCAAGCATCCAGACATGCAAAAAATACTTGGCGTTGAGGACAAGTATGCCAAATACAGCGATTTCTTCGAAAAAAATGGTTCTTACAAACTTCGTGATGACGTTAGGAGGGCATACAGTCTTGAACCAATAGATAGAGGAACATTTGAGAAAGAACTTCTAAAAGTCGACGAACGCGTCAATATTCTAAACATGGTTTTTTCAGGCCGAATGTTCCGGGTAATCCCTTTAGTCGACGATAGAAATAACACATGGGTTGCCAATAATCATCACGGGCATTCGCATTCACAAAACTCTTCGATCGGAGACAAATTTTTTAACTCATATCAGTCGGCTGTCAAGGAAGGAATGCTAAGTGGGAATTATTCTAAGGCGAATCAACTCCTCATGGAATTGGAAAAATATCAAAAACAAAATGGTGCAGCAGTGGTGCCAAGTGAATCCAAAATAAATCTTGAAATCCTACTTAATGAGCTGAATGTATTCAGCCGACTGGCAGGATTCTATGCTTTTATGGGATTGGGATTTCTATTCTTTCTTTTCTTCTCCGTGTTTAAGCCGGATGTTAGCATGGGCATCTTATTTAAAATATTATTTGGCCTATTAGTATTAGGTTTTCTATTCCACACGGTAGGGCTTGGGTTACGTTGGTATGTTTCAGGAAGAGCCCCGTGGAGCAATGGATATGAATCCATGATTTATATCGCCTGGACTACCGCACTTGCAGGGCTGATCTTCACTAGAAAATCTTGGGGAGGTTTGGCTGCTACTACCATCTTGGCATCTACCATCCTTTTAGTGGCACTCTTAAGCCACATGGATCCTGAAATCACACCATTGGTACCTGTCTTGAAATCGTATTGGCTCACTATCCATGTTTCCCTTGAGGCGGGCAGTTATGGTTTCCTAATGCTTGGTGCAGTAATCGGAATTATCAATCTAATTCTTCTGATTTTCATTAATGACAGGAATAAAGAACGTGTCAAGCGCATAGTAAAAGAAATGACCTTGTTGAGTGAAGTAACGCTCATAGGTGGACTGATTATGATCAGTACAGGCACTTACCTTGGAGGTATTTGGGCCAATGAATCATGGGGTAGATACTGGGGTTGGGATGCCAAGGAAACTTGGGCACTGGTAACAATTCTAATCTATGCATTCATCCTACACATGAGAATCATCCCTAAAGTTTACAATTTATACTCCTACAATCTTGCAACCATTTTTGGATTGGCATCCGTGATTATGACTTACTACGGAGTAAACTATTACCTATCCGGTCTTCATTCATATGCTGCCGGTGATCCGGTTCCAGTTCCTTCTTGGGTCTATATCATGGTGACGATCATATTTGGAATAAGTCTGGCTGCATACTGGAAAAAACGAAAATTCAACATTGTCCAATAGATGAAAAAAGTAGCACATAGCATCTATATCGGTACAATGGTAGGAATTACTATTGGTGTTACTGCATATCTGGCCTGGACAGGATACACTTACTATTCTGCTCCATTTGAAGAGCGATATTACCTGGAAAATCATGATTGGTTTAAGCCAAGTGGAATCATGGGACATGGTCTTGGGATCGTCGGCACGCTACTTATGTTGATCGGAGTAGTCATCTATATTCTTCACAAGCGATACAATGTATTGGGCAATCGCATTCGATTAAGATACCTCCTTGAATTTCACATCTTCCTATGTACACTCGGGCCTATTATGATCTTATTTCATACAGCATTCAAATTTGGCGGAATCGTATCTGTAGCGTTTTGGAGCATGGTGGCTGTGGTAGTGAGTGGTGTGGTTGGACGATTCATTTACATTCAAATCCCAAGAACGATAGAAGGTCGCGAGCTCAACCTAAACGAAATCAAGGCAATGCAAACACAACTATCCGATGAGCTAGCGAGCCGCTTAGGGGCTGATGAAGAGCTCTCGGATATGATCGCTAACCTTTCAGAACATAGCTCCAGTCCGAAAGAAAGAAGAAGGGCAATATCAAGCATAAAAAAGACCTTAAAAAATCGCTCTGTAAGACCAAAAGATCGAAAATCAATTCTAAAAATGGTCAAGGAAGAGATGTCACTCGCTGGAAGGATAGAAAGATTAAAACGCATGCAGCAGCTTTTTAAATACTGGCATGTAGCTCACCTACCATTCGCCTTGATAATGACCATCATTGTTGTACTCCATGTGGCAGTTACGCTGGCATTTGGCTATACCTGGATATTCTAATGTTGATTCTAGAGGAAATATTGATTTATGGATTCATCTTTTTGATGTGCGCAATAATTGTGTTTTTCTACCTAAGGAGTCATAATAAAAGCTCAAGAGAAGTCGAACAAAAAGTGGCAACCGCAAAAGAAGAGGGACTCTTCGAACCGGTATCACTCTACCCACACATTGACTTGAAAACCTGTATTGGAAGTGGAGCTTGTGTAAAGTCGTGCCCCGAGAAAGACATCATCGGATTGGTCGATGGAGTAGCTACCGTTATCAACACCACAAACTGTATTGGACATGGAGCATGCTTCCATGCATGCCCTGTCGAGGCGATCACGCTGAGAATAGGCACAGATTCTCGAGGGGTAGACCTACCTCATGTAAATGAGCGATTTGAAACCAATATTCAGGGTGTTTACATAGCCGGAGAGCTAGGTGGCATGGGCCTAATCAAAAACAGCGTTGAACAAGGCCAGCAAGCAATTGAAAACATTGTCAAAGCCAAGAAGCCATCCAAAGAAGGCGTCTTGGATGTGCTTGTTGTTGGAGCAGGGCCAGCAGGAATTTCTGCCACGCTAGAAGCAAAAAAACAGGGTCTTACCGCTATCACGCTTGAGCAAGATTCATTGGGCGGAACTGTATACACCTACCCGAGAGCGAAAGTTGTCATGACACAGCCAATGGATTTACCTCTTTATGGAAAAGTGAAAATGACAATCACTTCCAAGGATGAACTATTAGATCTGTGGAATAAGGTGATCAAGGAAAACGATCTTAAAATACATGAACATACCAAGGTAGAATCCATCATTCCCCAAGCTGATAGCACTTTTAAAGTAAAGACTAATTCAGGTCAAGACTACATCGCTAACCACGTTTTACTTGCTATTGGAAGAAGAGGAAGTCCGCGTAAACTTGGAATCCCAGGCGAAGAGTCTCAGAAAGTAGCCTATCGCTTGATAGAAGCCGAACAGATCAAAGACGAAAAAATTGTAGTCGTCGGCGGCGGAGATTCAGCTGTTGAATCTGCAATGCTTCTCATGGACAACAATGATGTTTTGCTCTCCTATCGGAAAGACAAGTTTTCAAGGATCAAACCTAAAAACAGAGAGCTCATTAATGAAGCAATTGATCAAGGGCATCTTCGAGTCTCATACAATTCAAACCTGGTTTCAATAAACGAAGAATCAGTGCTCATAAAGGAGGAAAGTGGCACCTCTGAAATATCTAACGATCGAGTTTACATCTTCGCCGGTGGAGAATTACCGACACCATTCCTTCAAGGAATTGGCGTGGAGATTACAAAAAGATTTGGATACATATTGAAAAAACATGGTTAGCAAAAAGTACCATATCGCTGCCATATTATTAGTCCTTACTCATTTAGGATTTGGACAAATCTCGCCTGGAAAGCTAACCGACGCACACGCCGAATACGAGGGAATTAAGAATTGCACACTTTGCCATGATCTTGGCAAACAAGTATCAAGTGCCAAGTGCTTGGATTGCCATGACGAAATACAGGCATTGATGGATACCCAAAATGGATATCACTCTAGTAAAGAAGTTTCAGAAAAGGAGTGCTTTGAATGCCACAGTGAACACCACGGTCAAAAGTTTGACATGATGCGGTTTGATCAGGACAACTTCAATCATGACCTAACAACATACACACTGGAAGGTCAGCACGATGTTATTGATTGCAGAGAATGTCATAATCCAGATTACATAGATGACCCTGAAATTAAAAAGCGAGAAGACACCTTTCTTGGCTTAGTAGAAGACTGTACAGCATGCCACGAAGATTTTCATCAAGGGACGCTAGCCAACAATAATGACTGTGCTTCTTGCCATGATATTGAAGCATTCCGACCTGCTCCTCTATTCGATCATGATAACACCGAATATCCGTTGGAAGGCGCTCATATCGATGTAGACTGCCTCGAATGTCATCCGATGACAACCAGAAATGGTAAAGAATTTCAAGAGTTCGCGGACATTGTATTCAATGACTGCATTGCTTGTCATGATGATTCTCATAATGACCAATTACCCGGCACATGTATGAGCTGTCACGAAGTGAAAGCGTTTAGCTCCTTCATTGGAGACGCCGAATTTGACCACTCCATCACTGAATTCGAATTGAGAGGAAGTCATCAGACTGTCGCTTGTTTTGAATGCCATCAACAAACGAGCGAGCCACTGGCTGTTTTCCAAGACCACCTAGGTGTCGAAGA
The DNA here is from genome assembly GCA_964634415.1 of uncultured Roseivirgaceae bacterium. GTDB lineage: Bacteria > Bacteroidota > Bacteroidia > Cytophagales > Cyclobacteriaceae > Ekhidna. Next base: position 6,400 of record CAZWLS010000074.1, read on the forward strand.
AAATGCATGCTTCACTTGTCATGAAGATGATGACGTGCATGAAGGAAGACTTGGTACTGACTGTGCAGAATGTCACAATGAAGATAGCTGGCTTTCTATGGGTGACTTAAGTGATTTTAACCATGACCTCACAGAATTTCCTTTAGTTGGAATGCATATACCCGTCGATTGCAAAGAATGCCATACCACAGAAAATTATACGGACCCAATCGACTTTGCTCAATGTATAGACTGCCACGATGACTATCACGAAGGTGAATTCATGGAGAATGGAGTTTCACCAGATTGCATTGAGTGTCATTCACTCGAGGCTGGATTTGAGGAAACTACCTACACTGTTGAGATGCATGCAAAAACAGATTTTGCTCTTGAGGGAGCACACCTCGCCACACCTTGTTTTGAATGTCATCTAGAAAAAGAAAAATGGGTGTTTAGAGACATTGCATCTGAGTGCATCGATTGCCATGATGATATTCACGACGCACAATTTTTAGTTGCCGGGGTGAATGATTGTGCCAGATGTCACGATCCTGAAAACTGGTACCCTAGACTTTTCGATCACGACAACACTGAATTTCCTCTGGAAGGAAGACATGCTGAAGTTGATTGTGCCTCTTGCCACCAGACCTATCAGAAAGCAGATAAATCTATTGTTGAATACAAAATCAAAAGATACGAATGCGTAGACTGTCATACACAATAGTAGCATTGCTCCTCTGCTGGGTTGTCAATGCGCAGGAGGAATCTCCGCACGGTGATTCTGGCCCACAAGATTGCAAAGCCTGTCACATCGCAGGCGATTGGTGGACGATGACTGATCCGATTCAATTTGATCACGACACCACTCGCTTTGCTCTTTATGGTGCCCATGAGGAAATAGATTGCCGAGCATGTCATGAGTCCATGGTGTTCTCAGAAGCAACGTTGGAATGTGCCTCTTGCCATGAAGATGTACATAGTGGTACAGTAGGGAGAGATTGCGCCAGATGCCACGATGAAAACAGCTGGCTAGTCAATGATATTCCGGGAATTCATGAACAGAATGGCTTTGCGTTGACTGGGTCGCATTCAACACTAAGCTGTGTAGACTGCCATACCAACGAAGTAACCTTGCGATTTGATAGGCTAGGCAATGATTGTATCAATTGTCACCTTGAAGATTTCAACCTTGCCCAAAATCCCAATCATATTGAAAAAGGCTACTCCACTGATTGTACCGAATGCCATGATGCAATTGCCTTTGGATGGGATGATCAAATGCTCGATCATGACTTCTTCCCGTTGGTAGGCGGGCATGATGCTGTAGCCTGTACTGACTGCCATCAAGGAGGGGGATATGATGATGATAATGTACCTAACAACTGCTATGGTTGTCATCAGGAAGATTACCTAGCCACAACAAATCCAAATCATCAGCAAGCTGGATACTCAACACGGTGTGAAGATTGCCATACTATCTTTTCTTGGGATGCTTTGGGAGCAGGAAATCATGACTTCTTCCCACTTATCGATGGACATGCAATTAATGAATGTGCAAGGTGTCATGTTTCAGAAAACTTCAGCGACACGTCTCCAGAATGCGTGAGTTGTCACTTGGAAGATTATAATAAAACCACCAATCCAAATCACATACAAACAGGATTTTCCACTGACTGTATGGCTTGCCATAACATTGCCAATTGGGAAGATGCAGATTTCGATCATGACAACTTATACTTTCCAATTACTCGCGGCAATCACCAAAGAGGAGTATGGAATGACTGTACCGATTGCCACATCCAACCAAACGATTACTCGGTATTCAGTTGCCTTGAGTGTCATGAGCACAATAAGAATGACATGGACGATGAGCACAATGATGTCAATGGATATTCATATGTGAGTACCGAATGTTTAAGGTGTCACCCTGACGGGAACGAATAAATGATGAGGAGATGAGTAGAATAAATAAAACAATAATATCAGTAGCAATTCTTGCCTCTTTGGTATCAACCCATTCATTTGGCCAGGTAAAAACAGAACCTCAACTAGGTACTATTTCTTTCGTGACCTCATCCAGAGTTTATGTCAAATTCACAGACACCCAGTCAATTCTTGTCGGTGATACACTCTATTTGATTACCGAGGATGGACCGAAAGCAGGTCTTATCGTGGACCAGAAATCATCACTTTCTGTTGTTGGTAAACCTCTCGATGGAGTGACATTTTCAAAAGGTGACATTCTTCAATTCAACGGAAGAATCTTAATCAAAGAGGAGGATGTAGTCGCTAAACCAAAAAAGGTTTTTTCTAGAAAAAATGATCAACTGGATGGTTCGATATCCATTGCAAATTATTCCAATATTTCTTCCGCCACAGATTTTAATACCAGAAGTGTGGCGCGAGTACGTCTATCTGCAGATGAAATTAAAGGATCTAATTTTTCTTTTGATAGCTACTTATTATATAGACAAAACCTTGAATCCTCGGAGTCTGGAGTATTTCAAAGTCCAGGTTTATTTAACGTTTACGGCCTATCAATCAAATACGAGAAGGAGGATAACTATTCCATTAGTATAGGCAGAAAAATCAATCGACGCGTTGCATCTCTGGGGATGATGGATGGAGTTCATGCAGAAAAGCAATTTGGGAAGTTTCATTTTGGAGGCATTGCAGGCTTCCGTCCGGACCAAATAAACAACACCTTCAATACTAATCTTAAACAATACGGTGGATATGTAGGAATAGAGCACCATACTAAGGAGAAAAGAATGGGACTAACAGTTGGATTATTAGAGCAAAAAAATGGCAATGCCATAGACCGTAGATATGCATATATCCAGGGCTCAGCTAGTCTTGGTTATGGCTTTAGCATATTCTCTTCCGCTGAAATGGATTTATACAATTTAGATATGGAGATGAAGGAAACAGGTGCTAAGTTGACCAACTTCCATTTTTCTACGAATTATCGAATTGGTAAAAGGGTTCGAATGTCTATGAGCTATGACACAAGAAGACAGATTATTTTTTATGAAACATTTCAAACACAGCTAGAAAGACTCATTGCAGATGATCAAGCAAGACAAGGAATCAGGGCAAGAGCAAATGTTCGAATAACCAAAAAGGTAACTGCAGGCCTTGCTTACGGGAAGCGATTCCAAAGTAGCTTAGATAATGCATCTGACAACTACAACGCTTTTGCTACACTCCGAGATGCACCAATAATCGGTGGAACACTAAGTGGGAATTTAAATGTCAATCAATCATCCTATTTAAACTCCATCTCTACAACTTTTAGACACAGCAAATTCTTTTTCAAGAACAAGCTAAGTGCTTCGACCTATTTACGCACAGTCGCCTACAGCTATAACCCTGAAAGGGACGTAACAATCCTTCAACAATTTGTCGGGACTTCGCTTAACTATCGATTCGGACAAAAAATGTCGTTGGGGGCTTTGGCAGAATTCTCATTGAGAAAAGCAGAATATAAAAGCAGAGTAAACCTACAATTAACAAAAAGATTTTAACGGATATGGCCATGAGTACATTAAATCAAAAGTTCATTATTTCTATAATTATCATTGCTAGTCTTGCTGCATTTGGGTGCGGGAATAACCCCAAGGTAATACAAGCAGAAGCAGCTGCTAGCGTTAGCCCATTCGAATTTTCTGATGTTCCAGATGATCATAAAATCAGTTTAGAACAGAAAAACCAGGCACCATCGAATGCATTTCATAAGGTTGTTATAAAAGAAGTCTTACCTACATCTAAGTATGTTTACCTGAAAGTCAACGAAGGTGTTGAGTCGTATTGGCTAGCTACCAAGAAAATGGAGGTGGAAGTTGGAGCCACTTACTTTTTTCGAAACGGACTCTTGAAAACAAACTTCGAGAGCAAGGAACATAAGCGGACATTTGACAAGCTTTTCCTCGTCTCTTCTATCGTCCCAGAAAGCCACGGTAACTCCAATGAACAAAAAAATATCGAGATGCATGCTTTTGAAGGCGACAATAGTATGTCTGGTAGCGAAGAAGCATCAAATTCCGATATCTTAAGCATCGCGACTTTGGTTGGCAATAAAACGAACCTGGAAGGAAAGACGGTCACTTTAAAGGGTATCTGCACCAAAGTAAATGCAAAAATCATGGGAAGAAATTGGATCCACCTTAAAGATGGAACAATGGATGATTATGATTTAGTCATCACTTCAGATCAGGAAATACCTGTAGGACATGAAGTGACTATTCAAGGTACGGTAAGCCTAAAGAAAGATTTTGGTTCAGGCTACTATTACGAACTGCTAGTTGAGAATGGAAAGCCATTAAAGAACTAAAAAAAGCAACCCATGTATTTGGGTTGCCTTCTACTAACCAAACGAGCGGTGATAGCGTCTTCTTAATTGAGCGCTACTGTTCAATCATCGCCTAGACGATAGTATGGAAAAATTGGTTGCCTGGGGAGGCTTTATTTAAGGTCGAAATAAATAATACCCTGTAGCTGTATCGTATTTAGTTGCTGATTAGATGCTCCAATACCATTCCCGCCTATAGAATGTTGTAACTGGAGCGCACCATTAAACTTTGGATTTAAATAGAACTGACTTCCTATTCCATATCCATATGATGGGAATATTAGCCCATTATTAGAATCTACAGAAGGCGATAAATCATCTTCGTCGGTCTCGAATTTATAGGATTCTTTCAACAAAGCTCTAGCCCTAACAGATACAATTGCGTAAGGACTAATCTTCCCTTTTTTGAAATATAATTTGGCTTCGAGTGGAATATCGAGCCACTGCATATTCAGTTTTATTTCATCAATTTCAGAATCTCCCAATTCTAAATCATCAAACCTTGTAAGATCAAAATTTGCAATGTCATAGGATTCTCCTTCCGTTCGATAATATTCAATGCCTGTTGCAAATCCAAATCTTGCGTTTGGTTGATACTCTCCTGTCAATTTGAAAGAGGTAGTACCGACTGTTCCAAAATCTTCAAATGGTAATCGCCCTATACCTACACCACCACCTAACAAAATTGAACGATCGCGTGCTTTTGCTTGCTCATCACGGACATCTTCCAGATCCGCCAACCTATCAGCGAGTGCAATCGAATCCTTCATCTGTAATTTTTTGTTTTTTATTGGAGCTATAGCCACATATTCTTCCAGGATTGCTTTTGTATCTTCATCTGAATCGCTTTTTTCTAAAGCACTCTGAACGGATTTCGGATCGTATTCCAAATATTCCTTCAATAACTCCTCTTTCTCACTATCAGACAGACTCTCTAGGTCATCGTCGGTTAAGTTCATACTTATTGCATCAGCTTCATCTGGCTCATTTCCCGCTAGCAAATTCGAGATGACTTCCGCTTTTTCAGGATCAGAATTAATATCGGCCAACACTTGATCTGCCAAATCCTTTTCTACCAACCTTTTAGCAACAGTACCACTAGAAAGCACAATTATTTTCGGCTCGTTTTGCTCATTTTCCTCTGCAGCGTAGCTTTCATTCAATCCCAGCTGTTCACGAATTTGATCCATAAGCGCTGGATCTGATTGAATCTGCTGGATTAGCTGTGCCATTACCGCATTTGCAACCTTATCACTATCCACTGCTAAGCCTGCACTTTGATTTGGGTAGGACCTATACCTACCTGCAGATTGAGTAGATAACAGGGAGTCCAGTCTATTATTCAACCTGATGCTGAGTTTTGCCAGGCTGTCTACCGTCGTTGTATCATATTGGTAGATAATATTAGTTTGAGGTACAGCTGTATTTTGGAATCTTTCATCCAAAAGCTCTATAGTCTCTTCTAATCTGAAGGTTCTATAGACGAGAAAGATCGTCAATATCAGAAGGGTAGTCGCGGCAACAGAAACCACTCTATTGGTAGTGCTGGAAAACCAAGATCCTCCTGTTGAAGGTGGCAACTGATCAAAAAGTCGTGAAATCTCCGCACCTGAAGGCTTAGATGGATCGATATGAGATTCAGCTTTCTCTTTAATTAGCTTATCAAATAACTTATCATCCATGGTTCAACCCCCTTTCCTCTTCCATCGAAAGAATTATTCCTTGCAATTTCACTCGTGCCTTTGATAGATTCGATTTTGATGTTCCTATGGAAATACCCAAACGATGAGCAATTTCCTCATGCTTAAACCCCTCTATAGCATAGAGATTAAATACCGTACGATATGCATGAGGCAACTGTGAAATCGCTTCATAAATATCATCAGCAGAAAGACGTTCTAATGCATCCGCCTCCAATGAAACCGTATCGTGCTCTATAACATCCAAATGGTGAACTTGGTTGATGTTTCTCCTATTATAGTCTAATGCAGTATTAACTACTATTCTTCTAATCCAAGGTTTGAAAGATGACGCATTTGTCAGGCTATCTAGCTTATTGAAGGCTTTCAGAAACGAATCATGCACAATTTCTCCTGCATCATCGCGTGTCTGACTGAAGCGCAAAGCAACACTCATGCAATAGCCATAGAAATCTTCGTACAAACGAAGTTGACTTTGCTTGTGGCCTTTGGCCGCTTTCTTTAATACCTTCTTTAAGTCTCCTTGCACCCTAAGAATTGTTGCCTAGACGCCTATGTAAACAGGATGGTTGCCTAGTTGTCAAAAAAAATGGCTTAAGGTTAAAAATATTTATGCAGCGAGGCAACCATATAGTATAGACAAATCGTCACGGCATAGAAGAGATTCGATATGATGAGATAAAAATTAGATAAAAAATTCTACGATGAGTTATATTCATACCTTACCAGCACTATGACACAAAGAAGTATTTTAATTGCAGATGACAGCCCAGATATTATAAGATTGGTTGTCAGTGAGCTCAATAAGGAAAAAGATTCATGGAAAATTTTTAGGGCAAGCAATGGAGATGAAGCTTTTAAGGTTGCAAAGCTTGAAATTCCAGATATCATCTTGATGGATTGGGATATGCCTTCCAAAAATGGGATTGAAGCCACCAGACAAATTAGAAAGCATGCAGATACTTCTGAGATTCCTGTAATTATGGCTACTGGTGAAATGACCTCCTCTCATAATTTGCAAATAGCACTGGAAGCAGGAGCGTGGGATTATGTCCGAAAACCCATTGATTTTGTAGAGTTAAAAGCTCGAATCCAATCAGCCCTCAAGCTCAGAAGTCAACAAGACGAGATCAGGCGATTGCTAAAAAATGAAATTGCATTGAAAAATAGACAGCTTAGCACCACCTCAATGCTAATCGTGGAAAAAAACGGAGTGATTCAAAAATTCCATGAAGACTTAGAAGAACTTAGGCAATCTGATGAAGTCGCAAGCCAAATCAGCATTATTCAGAAGAGAATTCATCATCATCTCGAATCAGATGATAGCTGGACGACTTTTAAAATGCATTTCGAAGACGTACATCCAAATTTTTTTCATATCCTTAAAAAGAAAAGTGGGGACATTTCTCACAAAGATTTGAAGTTATGCGCTTATCTCAAGCTGGGGCTTGATACCAAAGAAATTGCCAACCTTCTCAACGTAACACCTGCCAGTATTCGAACAGCAATGTATAGGCTTAAGAAAAAAATGCACTTAGATGAAGATGCAAGCCTGAGAGACTACCTTGCCCAGGCCGAATTTTAATCGGAATCAATGTTTGTTTTTATGTTGAGCAACTCCTCGTAATGAGATTGATTGCCATTATATGCCGCATTTAAGACTTCCTCAACCCATTGATCTACATCCTCAGAAATTCCTTTTAACTCATTCAACTGCCCTTCAATTTCTCCAATTTGATACAGTTGGTAGTTCTTCAGTTGCTCAACTTGACTGCTGATTAACTTCTGATTTTTATCCGAAATCGTAATTGATCGCTCAGTGGCACTTGAGCTCTCAGGGCCGACATTACTATCAGCTATTTCCAAGTTGAAAGAAAAAGTTGTTCCTTCATTTAATTCGGATTCCAAAGTGATAGTATCTCCGTGCGCTTCTACAGCCAACTTACAAAAAGTTAATCCTAGTCCGGTCGACCCTACACCTCCTGAAGCCAATGCCTCGGCTTGCTCAAAGGATTCAAAAATGTTCTCCTGATCTACTTTTGAAATCCCCTTACCTCTGTCTGAAACTGCTATTCTCACTTTTTTACCATTGATATCAGAACCAATAGTGATTGTCTCGTTGACTGGCGAAAATTTAATGGCATTGGTAAGCAAGTTGATCAGAATGCGCTCCAAAATGGACTGATCGGCAATTACTTGTTGTGTGGTAAGATTGTCTTCAAGCCTTAAATTTTTTTCATTTAATAGTGGCTTTAGTTGATCTCTCAATTTGCTAACTAATATATCGAGTGAAACTGCTTCTAGGTGAAGTTTCATTTTAGCAGATTCTAA
>CAZWLS010000075.1:0-14507 GCA_964634415.1 uncultured Roseivirgaceae bacterium
ATTCTTAGAGGACGAGTAGCAAGGGATACCTCATTTTTTGCTGATATAGGAGGATTACAAATAGGCGTTACCCCTCCTACACTATTTGCGAGCTCACTATTGAAGGACCATCCAATTCTTGGTAAGAAGATTACTAAAAAACATGAATATAAAATCACAGATGCTACTTCATATAATGGTAGAGCAGTTTTTGTGGTAAGTTTCAAGCCAAAACCAAAGGCAAAGGGCAAGCTATATGAAGGTCAAATATTACTAGATACAGAATCTCTAGCGTTTGTGAAAATCGCCTTTAAAAAGCTCATTAGTCCAGAAGAACCTGAAAAAGTATTTGGCAGTATGAGTATGGCATCAATGCTTGTTGGCTTAGGTGGAAGTACCATGGATCGCTATAACAATGAATTAAACTATCAGAATGTAAATAATCGGTGGTATTTAAGCCATGCTAAATATGATATCGATTGGACCATGCGCAAAACAAAAGCTGGGATAGAAAAGCCGGTCAATTTTAAGGCTGACTTTGTAGTTACTGATATCGCGAAGGAAAATATCGTAGTGCCTCCTGAAGAAGAACTTGCTTCAAAAGCTATTTTGGAAAGACAAGTCACAAAAAATACAGATGATTTTTGGAAGGAATATAACTACCTCAAAGCAGACAACAACTTTGAAGAGTTATTTAAAGAGATACTTACCAGGGATTAGGCATAAAAAAAGGGAGTCAATATGACTCCCTAATTTCTTTATTCTAGATAAGAATCGATTATCCTTTGTTCTTGATATCCTGAACTTCAAGTCTGATTTCCTGAGCAAGATTTTTCATGTCTTGCATACCTTTTCTTACTCGAGTACCAGCGGCATTATTTTGCTTGTCATAGAACTTTTCGAAATCAGCTTCTAGTGATTCAACCATTGACTTTAGTTGTTCAAATCTTTTCATGTTATGAGGTAATTAAGGTTATCGATAAATTTTATAAATATGGGGCAATATAGCCCAAAATCGTAAATAACACAGTTTATATGAAATAAATATTAAGATTTTGCCATCATGGCACCCTCAACTCCTGCTTCTTTATAAACTCCGTTATCAAGTTTCTCTTTAATTGCTTCAAAAGCGTTCAATGTCTCTTCTACATCTTCCAATGAATGCATTGCGGTTGGAATAATTCTCAAGATTACCATACCCTTCGGAATTACTGGATAAATGATCATAGAACAGAAAATTTTATAATTCTCTCTTAGATCGATTACCATATTACACGCTTCCAATACATCTCCATTCATGACCACTGGAGTAACAGGCGAATCTGTAGTTCCAATATTAAATCCACGCTCTTTGAAGCCGTTTTGTAACGCATCTACAATTGTCCAAAGTTTCTCGCGAAGCTCAGGCATCGTTCTAAGCATGTCCAATCGTTTCAAACCACCGATTACAAGTGGCATTGGCAATGATTTTGCAAAAATCTGAGATCTTACTTTGTATCTTAGATGATCGATTATTGTCTTCTCTCCTGCAATGAATGCTCCAATACTTGCCATTGATTTAGCAAATGTTGAAAAGTAGATATCTATTCCATCTTGACAATCATAGTGTTCTCCAGTTCCTGCACCAGTTTTACCCATTGTACCAAAACCATGTGCATCATCTACAAGCAGTCTGAATTCAAACTTCTCTTTTAAAGCAACAATTTGATCAAGCTTACCAGTGTTTCCACTCATTCCAAAAACACCTTCAGTGATTACAAGAACTCCACCACCTTGCTCATTGGCTAGCTTTTCTGCTCTTTTAAGTTGCTTTTCACAATTTTCAATATCATTATGAGGGAATACGAAACGCTTCCCAAGATGCATTCTCAACGCATCTATAATACATGCATGACATTCAGCGTCATAAACAACAACATCTTTTCTATCTACAAGAGCATCAATTACTGACATGATACCTTGGTAGCCATAATTTAAAAGCATACCAGCCGGTTTGCTCACAAATTCAGCTAGTTCCTGCTCTAATTGATCATGATAATCCGAATTACCGGTCATCATACGAGCACCCATCGGATATCCTAATCCCCATTGCTCTGTAGCCTCAGTATCTGCTTTTCTTATATCTGGATGATTGGCTAGCCCTAGATAGTTGTTCAAACTCCAAGCTAAAACTTCCTTTCCTTTAAACTTCATTCGTGGACTGATCTCACCTTCTAGTTTTGGAAAGAAATAATAATTCACATCCTCATCTAGAAAAGAGTATTGTCCTAAAGCTCCTTTGTCACTGAGTAATTTCTCAAATAAATCCATTTACTTGTCTTCTCCTTTTTTCAAACAAGTTGCAAATTTAGCAGGAATACGCATATAATGAATGTACGCTTTTCAATAAACTTGCATTAACGATTTAATTATGTCAATAAAGAAAATACTAGTAGCCAATAGAGGTGAAATTGCAATAAGGGTAATGAGATCAGCCAAAGAGCTGGGAATCAAGACAGTAGCTGTGTATAGTGACGCAGATAAGCTACTTCCGCATGCTTCATATGCTGATGAAGCAATAAATATTGGTCCAGCAGCAGCTTCGGAATCTTACCTCGTTCAGGACAAAATAATTGATGCTTGCAAGCAAACTGGTGCCGATGCCATCCATCCTGGCTACGGATTTTTGTCGGAAAACGCATCATTTGCTGAGCGAGTTGAAAAAGAAGGAATAACTTTTATAGGTCCATCTCCGCATGCAATTCAGGTAATGGGAGATAAACTCACCTCTAAACAAACGGTACAAAAATTCGATGTCCCACTTGTACCTGGAATGGATGAGCCTATCAATGACGTAGAAAAAGCTAAGAAAGTAGCACATGATATTGGTTATCCAGTAATGATAAAAGCTAGCGCCGGAGGTGGAGGAAAAGGTATGCGTATTGTTAACGATCCAAATGATTTTGAAGAACAAATGGATCGAGCAATGAGTGAAGCAAGAAATTCATTTGGAAATGACGAGGTTTTCATTGAAAAGTTCATTTCATCGCCAAAACATATAGAAGTTCAGGTTCTGGGAGATAAGCATGGCAATATCGTTCATCTTTTTGAACGCGAATGCAGCATACAAAGAAGACATCAAAAAGTAGTTGAAGAAGCTCCTTCTGCCCTACTAACCCCTGAACGAAGAAAAGAGATTGGAGAAGCTGCGGTCAACGTCGCGAAATCTTGTGACTATTTTGGTGCAGGCACAGTCGAGTTCATTGCGGATGAAAACTTTGATTTCTACTTTCTGGAAATGAATACCAGACTGCAAGTTGAACATCCTGTAACAGAATTAATCACTGGAGTAGATCTTGTAAAGGAACAAATAAGAATCGCTGAAGGTGAAAGACTTAGTTTCAGTCAAGATGACCTTACAATCACAGGACATAGCTTAGAAGTTCGTGTTTATGCGGAAGATCCAGAAAATAACTTCCTACCAGATATTGGTAAACTAAAGACATATATAAGGCCCCAAGGCGCTGGAGTCAGAGTTGATGATGGATATGAACAAGGACAAGATGTTTCTATCTTTTACGACCCTATGATTGCCAAATTGATAACATACGGGAAAGATCGAAAAGAAGCAATCGACAGAATGAGAAGAGCTATCGCTGAGTATCAAATCTCAGGCGTAAAAACCACTTTACCATTCTGTGATTTTGTGTTGGGCCATGAAGAATTTATTGACGGTTCTTTTACTACTAAGTTCGTTGAATCACATTATGATCCCGAAGCTTTGAAAGCCGAAATACCAACGGATGTTGCTGAAATAGCTGCAATCATAGCGAATGATGTTTTAAATAAGACAGTCAAAACTGAGACTGCACCAGCTTCTACTAGTGGCAGCAGATGGAAAGATAGAATGAAAAGCTAAATGGCAGAAATTAGACCGTTACGTGCTTGGAGATATAACTCTGACCTTCAGAAGGATATTGACAAACTAGTGTCTCCCCTATTTGATGTCGTATCCGAAAGTCAAAGAGAAGCGCTTTATCAAGAAGAGTATAACAGTATACATCTTTCCGTTCCTCGTGGCGAAGATTCAATACAAGGAGCCGCGCAGAGACTCATTCAGTGGAAAAATGATGGCAAACTAAAACAAGATGATCTTCCAGCCATTTATGTATACTACCAGTATTTCACACTACCGGGCTCTGACAAGGAGCAAATACGCAAAGGTTTTATTGCCAACCTTAGAGTATATGATTGGGATGAAAAAGTATTACTAAGGCATGAAAACACAATGCCCTATTCGGTAAGCGACCGTATGGACATTCTAGATTTAACTCAGCTTAATGTTAGTCCTACTCACGGACTATACACAGACGCAAATCATGAAATAGAGAAATACCTAGACGAAGCAATACAAAACCCTCTGTATGAAACGGAAGATTATCAAGGTGTTAGAGATGTATTTAGTGTGATTCATGATGTTCAGATCATTCGAAGGATAACAGAAATACTTGATAAAAAACAGATAATCTTAGCAGATGGTCATCATCGATACGAAGGGTCATTGCTTTATAAAAAAGAAAGAGAAAAGAACAATCCTGACCACACAGGTAATGAAGGTTACAACTATCACTTGATGTATTTCACTAATACTGAGGCCGATGATTTACGAATTCTCCCTACTCATAGATTGGTAAATGGATTGCAAAACTTTTCCAAATCAGAATTGCTAGAAAAACTTGATAAGTACTTTTTTATCAAACCAATTGCCGAAGCATCGGATGTCAATGAAGTCATTTTAGGTAAACAATGGGCTTTCGGTCTACTTATTGAAAATGAGGCTTATAAAGTTCGATTAAAACCTGAAATGATTAACCAAATAACATGGGATTTCCCTCAAGCTATTAAAGAGCTAGATCTTACAGTAATGCACTTTTTTATTTTTGAAAAGTGCTTAGGAATTTTAGGAAAAAATCAGAGGGACAGTACAAACCTTACCTTCGAAAGAAATTTCACCAAGTGTCTTACTTCAGTAACCACTGGCAAGTCTCAATGTGCGATTATAACCAAGGATATATCAATTGATACAGTAAAGGAAGTGTGTTATAGTGGATATACGCTTCCTCAAAAGAGTACCTATTTTTATCCGAAAGTTATATGTGGATTTTTATTTGGATCCATAAAAGAAGACGAATTCAATTCATTCTTTGATGAAGCATTTCAATAATCTAATACTAGCTTCTAAATCCCCTAGAAGAAAGCAGCTACTTGAAGCTGCAGGCTATAGTTTTGAGGTTAAAACGATTGAATTTGATGAGATTTTTCCCGCAGAAATGGATAAAAATCAAGTTGCTGAATACCTAGCAATAGAGAAGAATAAAGCTCACCGAAAAGAATTCAATGACGAAATTATCATTACTGCTGATACGGTAGTTTTAGACCAAAACACTATTCTTGGCAAGCCTAAAGATCTTACTGAAGCCAAGGAAGTATTGACACAGCTTTCAGGGAAAGTTCATTCTGTCATCTCAGGAGTATGTATCAGTAATAGGAGCAAGACAGTGTCGTTTTCCAATGTCACCGAGGTAAAATTTCGCCTACTGGAAGAAGATGAAATTTCTTATTATTTGTCATCAGAACCACCATTGGATAAAGCAGGCAGTTATGGAATTCAAGATTGGATTGGATTAGTTGGTGTAGAATGGATTAAAGGCTCGTACTATAACGTAGTGGGCCTCCCGGTAGACGAATTACACCAAATACTAAAGGAGCAGTTTTGAAATTCATCATAGATGAAAACTTATCGCCAGAATTAGTCGAGTTATTTCAATCTGAGCATTTAGAAGCATATCATGTGAATGATATGAAAAGTCATCAAAAACAACGCATTATTGATGATCAGCTCAGGCGTCTAGCTATTAGAAAAGGATACATTATTATCACAAAAGATGATGACTTTGTTAAGAGCTTCGTTGACAGAAAAATCCCAGAGAAACTCATTTATGTATTTGGTTTAGATACTAAAGAAGATCTAATGTCCAGATTCAAAGAAATAATCACCCAACTTAGGTCATTAGTAGAATCACATGATTTTGTTGAGATAAATATCAAAGAGCTCAAATTTCCCTTCTCTGATTCCATGTGATCAAAGTACATAAAACCATTATTTTTAAGTTTTAAGTCTCAACATCAACAAATGAAAATCAATCCACTTCTAATTGTCGTTGTAAATATCTTATTGTTTGTTGCATGCTCAAATGATGATGATCCAGTAACAGAGTCAGAAATACTCCAAGTAACTGACGCTACTCTTGAATTTTCTGAAATATTCACATATGGACCTGTATCTATATCAAGTACTATTAAATCGCAAATTGATATGGTTAGCTTATCAGACAATAACAGTATCTATTTTGCTTATAGAACCGACCTTAGAGAAGAGGCTCTTGTAAAGTTCAATCCTACTAGCAAAGAGTTAATAGAAAACACATTTGACAATAGTGATTTTACGTCTAAGCAATTGGTTGTAGTTGATAATGAACTTTTTGTTTTTGGTGGGAGATATCTCAATATATACGACTTAGATCTGATGGCAACTCCAAGATCCGTGGCGCATGGAATCGCTGTAATTTGGTTTGGATCCGCCTATGATGGTGAAGATATCTACATCATTGGTGGAGAGACCTCATTAGCTGGTGAAGATGTAGATGCAAGTCAAATATTTAAATGGGATTTTGAAAACGAAATTTTAGTCCCTTTTTCAAATTTACCTGAACCTCGTTTTGGAGCTAGATCAGTGATTTCAGATGGATTTATTTACGTTTTTGGTGGATTTGATATTAGTGATTTTGAAAATAAAAATACCGTTTACAAAATATCGATTGACAATCAGGAAGATATTGAGGAATTCAATAATATACCCGCAAGTCAATTCACATTTGCCAGAAGAGTTAAGAACCTTATCTATTTGGGAGGAACATCGAGTATCGATGATAGCGATGAGTTAGTGTCAACAATCGGAATATTTAATACTATCGACAATAGCTACACATCAATAGACTCTAACCTTATACTTAAAGGGGTTGAGAATTTCATTACTCAAATGACTATCCTTAATGACAATATGTATGTGATTGGGAAGCGAACATTTAGTGATTCCGGAGTAGAATACACGATTTATGAAGCACCCTTAAAGCATAAATGAGAGAGATAGTTTTTAAAATTCAACGATAACAAATTCAGTTCTTCTGTTGGTTGCTCTTCCTTCTCGTGTACTGTTATCTGCAATTGGAACTGTTTCTCCATATCCTTTAGCCACAAGCCTTTCTCTTTCAATTCCTGCTAAAACCATATATTCAACTACAGACTGAGCCCTTTTTTGAGATAAGCTTAAGTTAGCTGCATCGGCCCCTTGACTATCCGTATGCCCTCCTACTTCGATGACCATTGTTGGATTTTTCTTCATTAAATCCACTGCCTTATTCAACTCTACATAACTTATTGGCTTTAGCTCTGCTTTGCCTGTTTCAAAGAAGATATTATTAAGAACCACTTTAGTTCCCTTTTCTATTGGTTCTAAAGCGATATCATTTACTATTTCAGCATAAGCGGTATCCTTTGGAAGATTAAAATTCTGTGAATAGAAGAAAAAACCTTGGCTACTTGCGGAAACACTATAATCACGTCCTGCCGGCAATACAACAAGGTATTCACCCGTTTGCTCATTAGATTTATTGGTAGCAATAAGCTCTCCAGAGTTAAGATCCTCGATTAAGACAAGTGCACCTAATGGATCTTGATTAATCGCGTTACTTACTACACCCTGCACAATGATTGTAGGCTTGGGTTTTAGCTCATCTGGCAACTCTACCTGAAAGATGTCATAGTTTTCCTCATCCAGCCTTGATGATGCCATATATGCGTCGCCTGATGCTGAGATACTAAAGTTTGTATCATTCCCTCCAGAATTAATCGGTTGACCAAGGTTTTTAGGCGTAGACCACTTTCCATTTTCTAAAATGGTATAAAATATATCGGCTCCCCCCATTCCAGGATGACCAGTTGATGAAAAATATAAGGTTTTGCCATCAGCAGCTAGAAATGGACTATTCTCACTTAAAGGAGTGTTAACAATGCTCCCCAGATTTTGTGGTATACCCCATAAACCAAGATGATTTTTATCTATCATATACAAATCTGAAGCACCATATCCACCAGGTCTTCGCGATGTAAATATGATTCGATTTCCATCTGCATTTATCGTAGGCTGACTTTCCCAGTCCTTGGTGTTTACGACATTCCCCATGTTCACTGGAACACTCCAGGTATTTCCATTAAGTTGGGTAATGTATAGATCGCAGCTTCCAATGGCACCTTTCTCATCACATCTCACAAAAACCATACTTTGGCCATCACCGGTAAATGAAGAACCAAAATCGTTTGCCATTGAATTGATTGGCTTAGGAAGAAGTTCAGGTGCACTCCATTGATTGCCACTTAGATTCGAAAAATATATGTCTTCACCAAAATCTAATTCTGCACTGTTTTCATCCTTAAAATCAAATCCGCCCTTTCGAACACTAGTAAAGTATAATCGAGTACCCGTTGGATTCACCTGAGGCATATAGTCACCTGAAACACTGTTCAATGCATCAATTGGTACTGGCTCAGTCGTATTGGGTTCTTGAGCTCTTAACTCTGCACCAATATCAACATAGTTCAATCTGTTCATAGCCAAATGAATCAATTTCGCAGATTTTGGACTATTAGGGGCTTTTTCCAAATACCGTTTTATGTAAATACGAGCGCTTCTTAGATTGTTAAGAGCTATATACGATTTAGCTATATCGTAATAAATCGAAATATTATATTCTGAATCAACCTTTTCTAGATTTCTATATGCAGCAATTGTCTCTTTATCACGATTAAGAAAATCATAGGTTTTTCCAAGATAATACCATGCATCAGCATATTGTGGATTGATTTTAACCGCCTCTTGAAACTTCTCAATTGCAGTCTCATAGTTTTCAAACTTGATTGCTTGCAACCCTTGTCTATAAGCATCTTTGTGTGCTTGAGACAATACTGACAATGAAACAATAAACAGAATAATGAAATAGCTGAAACGTTGAAAATGCATGGTTATCTAATTTATTAGACATGAAATTAGAAAAATAATACTAGAAATAAGATTCCTACAATAACCATTAGTATTTTAATAGTTCAAATATTGAAAAATGAAAAAATCACTAGCACTTATAATTCTGTTATCAATTGGAACATCCATTTATGGTCAGGTTGGTACCACTTTTCCTGATATGGAAGCCGAAACATTAACAAATGAATTTGTAAATCTACCCAAAGACATAAGCGACAAATACAGTATTATTGGTCTCGCATATTACAAAAAGGCAGAAGATTACCTAAAAGGATGGTTTGAGCCTATCTACAACCAATTTATTTATAAGAATCCAAACCCGGGAATATTTGACTTTTCATTTGACATTAATACCTATTTTGTCCCAATGTTTACCGGTGCTAAAAGGCCTGCTTACAAAAAGGTTATGAACAAGCTTAAAAAGACCATTGACGACCGCATGCAGCCCAATATTTTGTTTTATAAGGGGACTTTAAAGGAATATAAAGATGCTTTAAACTTTGATGGTAAAGAAGTTCCATACTTCTATGTTTTAGACCCTGAGGGTAAAATTGTTTACACTACTTCAGGAAAGTTCACACAAAGAAAAATGCAAGAAATCACCGATGCAGTTAAAAGTGCAATGAGTATCGATTAAATTGGTTCATTATAATTCACTAATTACTCAAAAAATTATGCTATGAAGAGACTAACCATTTTATTGATTCTAATCACATCAATCGGAGAATTATCGGCACAAAAGTGCAAGTATACATTTGACAAAGAAGATCCTATTTCAGGAGAAAGAGTTCGTAGAAATAGTTACAAATTAAAGAAGCAAGCATTTACTGTGAGCTACTACAGAAATGGTGATGATTACAGATTGGAGCTTAGTATTTTATTTGCTGGATCGCGCAATGACATTATTACTCCTAAAGATGAACTTATCCTAAAAATGTCTAATGGAGAAAACGTTTCTGTCAATCCAGTAGAAAATTATGAACCAGTTAAGCAAGCCACTACCGTGAGCGTTTATACGGTTTATGCTGTTTCGTATGCTGCCACAAAAGAAATAATGGAACAGCTATCAAATGGTGGCGGTATTACCTATGCCCGCGCAACAATTGGCAGTGAGTCATTCGATGTAGAAGTCAAAGGAAAAAACTCTGAGAAAATGATGGAAGGAGCTAAATGCATGTTGAGCGATTAGCATTTTCATTCTTAAATAAAAAAGGGCATCGTGGATGCCCTTTTTTTATTAGATATAATTTCTATTGAGCAATCTGATTGCCGTAGATATCTAGTATAATCGGATCCCCCATTCCTAGCTTCTTAACTTCATCCAATTGAGTAGCTCCATCTCCAACAACTAAATAAATCATTTTGCTTTCATTCATGTATTTGCTAATCATCTCCTTGTAATCAGCAAGAGTCATTGATGTCAGTTCTGCTTGTTCTTTTTCCATAAAATCAGGAGACTTCCCAAACTTGCTTATCTCATGTAGCATATTGAGTTTAGCGCCTAGACTTTCAAAAGCTCGTGTATTAGCTTTTAAAACTTTAGTTTGAGTCACATCTACATCTTCCTGAGTGAAATTATCACCATAATTGGCAATCATATCTTTCATAATTTCCAAGGAGGCAAGTGTTGCATTAGCTCGTACACTTGAAGTTGCTGTAAAAGGAGAAACTTCAGTACGCTGCTGTACAAAAGCATAAGCTCCATAGGTATAGCCTTTTTCGATTCTTAGGGTTTGAAATAGCTGACCACTAGATCCACCTCCCAGTTTCTCATTAGCATATGTAAGCTCATTGTATTGAGGATTAACTCCAGATATAGCCTGTTTTCCTATGTAGATAACAGATTGCTTTGCTCCTGGAAAGTCAATAAAATACAGCTTACCACCAGATGAATTTTCCGGTAATTCGTATGATACTAATTCCACGTCTTTTGACTCCCATTGAAAATCATTTAATTTATTCATTACATCCTCTTGACTAATACTTCCTGCTACATGAAAGCTTGCAATAGATGGTGAAAAATTAACTTCATAGTAAGCTTTCAAATCATCGATAGTTATACTTTCAGCTGATTCAGCGGTTCCTATTGTAGAGTATCCAAGAATATGATCATCACCATACAATAGTTTACTGTAAACTGTCGATGCAATGGCCGTTGGACTTGCTTCTCTCCCTTTCAATCTGGTAACACGAGATTGCTTTAGTCGATCAAATTCTTTTTGATCCCATCTTGGTTCGGTAAGAATTTCTTGAACCAGGGCAAAAGTTTCATCAAAGTTTCTCGCTAAGCAAGAAGCAGAAACGGTTATTTCTTCAGATCCAGCAAACATATTAATTGAAGCGCCTAAAAGACCAATGGCTTCTTCCAACTCTGCTGGTGTCTTGGTTTGTGTTCCTTCAGTCATCAGATTAGCTAGTAATGAAGCTACACCTGACTTGTCGATTGGATCATGATAATGGCCTCCCTTTAGAGTTATGTCAAAATACACCAAAGGAAGTTCGTTATTCTCAATTCCAAACACTTGCATTCCATTGTCTAAATAGGAATTCCAAACTTCTGGAGATTTCAGCAATGGCAGTTCGCCAAAATCAGGTTCTGATCTATCATACTTGGATGGAGTTTTTTCATACTCAGCTACTTCACCTCTTGAAGTATTTTCTGAAGCTACATCTGCTACAACTTCTTCAATCCAAACCTTTGCTTCCTCACCTCCTTCGACAGCTAAACCAAGTTGACCAGAAGGAACAACACTTGTCATAACATAATTTTGCCCCTTTATGTATTTGTTAAATACACTCATTACGTCTTCTGCTGTTACTGCCTGAGTTTGCTCTGCAGTTCTAGTAATGTAACTCGGATCACCGCCAAACTCATTGTCAGTTACTAATTGAAAGGCTTTGTTTAAAACCGTACTAACACCTTGATATAAGTTTGTCTCCAGTTCTGCCTTAATTCTTCTTAAATCTTTCTCATCCACACCATTTGTTTCGAATCGAGCTAAACCATCTTCAATCGCTAATTTGACAGAGTCTAAATCCACTCCGGCATTCGCTCTCACTCGAAATACAAATTCTCCAGCTACCTCATTTGAACTTTGAAAAGTTGAAGCATTAGGAGCAAGTTTCTGTTCTTCCACCACCACTTGATAGAGTGGTGCTTTCTTACTTCCACTCAGCAACTGCCCAAGAACATTTAAAGCATACATATCTTCATGATAATCTTCAACGGTAGGATATACCATTCTCAGCTCAGGCAACTTGGCAAAATTATCTTCGAAATACAGTGATTTAACCTGGTCAAGTGCTACCGGCATTGGTTCAGGTTTACTCACTTCAGGACCTTTCCTTATTTCTCCAAACCATTGCTCTACCTTAGCTTTTGTCTCTTCCGGATCGATATCTCCCGCAATAACTAGTGTAGCATTCCCAGCCCCGTAATACTGCTCATAGAATTCTTTCACATCATCAATTGTCGCCGCTTGCAAATCAGGAAGAGATCCAATTACTGTCCAACTGTATGGGTGACCTTCAGGATAAAGATTCTTTCTTATTATTTCGTCTGTGTATCCATATGGTGCATTGTCTACCCTTTGTCGCTTCTCATTTTTTACGACTTGTTTTTCAGCTTCAAGTGCGTCACTTGTAACCGTATTGATCATATACCCGAATCGATCTGAATCAATCCATAATATCTTGTCAAAGGCGTCTTTTGGTACAACCTCGTAGTATATTGTTCCATCAGACCACGTTCCACCGTTTCTACTTCCTCCCCATTCTGGAATCATTTTACGATTGGCTCCTCGAGGAACATTTTCAGAATCATTAAATGACATATGCTCGAAAAAGTGCGCAAAACCAGTTCTCCCTGGTTTCTCTCTATTAGAGCCTACATGCATTAAAGTAGCAACCGCAACTATAGGATCAGAATGATCCTCATGAAGTACCACTTCTAAACCATTGTCAAGTGTGAATTTTTCGTATTCAATCTTAAATTCTTTGTTATCCATTTTTGATGAGCCTCCCGAGCAACTTGCCAATAGTATTGCTACAGTCAACGATAAGATATGTGTGAGTTTCATAATGTTTGAATTTTGAGAGCACAAGATGTTTTAACACAATGAGAATTAAAAAGAAGATTTGATGGTCGGCAAATATTAGCATAAAAAAACCCGCATGAGCGGGTTTAATATTCAATAAGCCTAAATTTTATTCTTCTGAATCCTCAGTTTCCTCTGCCTTTTTTCTTTGTGACTTTGCTTCTATGTCTTCCCCATCTTTTAAACGTTTGGAAACAGCCAAGAATGGACCAGAAACAACTTCAGTACCCTCTTCAACGCCTTTTACAATTTCAATTCGATCAAAGTCACTAATTCCTGTTTCAACTTCTGTTTTTACAGCCTTACCCTCTGACATTACAAACACTACTTCCTGGACTTCCTCTTCAGATATTTCATCACTAGAAGAACTATCATCACCATTTCGTTTGTTTTTATCCTTCTCAGCTCTTGTTGTAACTGCAGCTAATGGTACTGTCAAAATATCCTTCTTCACTTCAGTAATGATATCAACACTTGCTGTCATTCCCGGTCGGAAAGGGTACTTGATACCTTCTTCTTTTACCAAATCTTCATAAGAACTATTAAGTATCTGAATTCTTACCCCGAACTCAGTTACAGCATCTGCAGAAATTTTATCGTTAGCAGTATTGGCAATGTGCGTAACTACCCCCTTGAATGTCTTATCCTTAAAAGAGTATGAATCCACATCTATGATTGCAGTATCACCCACAGTAATTCTAATGATATCATTTTCATTCACATCAACTTGTACTTCCATTTTAGAGAGGTCTGCAATACGCATTACTTCAGTACCCTGAAATTGTGAAGTTCCTAGTACTGTCTCTCCTAGCTCAACAGGCAACTTCGATACTATTCCGCTCATTGGTGCTGTGAGACTTGTTAATCTCAAATTTTCTCTCGCATCATTCACTCTTGCCTGTGCACTTTTAAGACTATAATTCGCTGCATTAACGCTTTCTTTTGCTGACTCATAATCTTGCTCAGCAATTTGATAATTAGCTTCTGCTAATTGAAAATCAGCTTCTGATATTACCTTCTCTTTAAACAGTTTCTTCTGTCTTAAAAAGTCTTGCTCTGATCTTTTAAAGTTTGCCAAAGCCCTCGCTTGTGATGCTTTAGCCTGAGCCAGAGCAGCTTTCTGTTGATTCAGACTTGCATCAGCTTGATCCAATGCAGATTGAAAATTATCTGGTCTAATGCGAAGTAGAAATTGTCCCTTACTTACGCTGTCACCTTCCTCGATATCCATTTTTATTATCTCTCCAGAAACCTCTGGACTTAACGATACTTCAACAACAGGCTGTACTTGACCAGAG
>CAZWLS010000076.1:0-14418 GCA_964634415.1 uncultured Roseivirgaceae bacterium
GTTGAAGGTCTCGATTGGATACGACTGCATTATGCGTTTCCAACAGGGTTTCCTGAAGACGTCCTTGAAGTCATGGCCAAACGATCAAATATTTGTAATTACCTAGATATTCCCTTGCAACATGCCTCAAGTAACATGTTGAAAATGATGAGACGAGGGACTACTCGAGAAAAAACGGAAGCGCTTCTTGATACAATGAGATCCAAAGTTCCAGATATTGCAATTAGAACTACTTTAATTGCGGGTCATCCTGGAGAAACTGAACAAGACTTTGAAGAAATGTTGGATTTCGTTGAAAAAAATCGGTTTGAACGACTGGGGATTTTCACCTATTCACATGAAGAAAATACCCATTCGTACAATTTTTCGGATGATGTCCCCGACGAGACCAAACAAGAGCGCGCAAATGCCGTAATGGATTTGCAGGAAGAAATTTCTATGAGCATTAATGAAGCCAAAGTTGGAAAAGAATATAAAGTGTTAATCGATAGAATGGAGAGCGGAACTTTTATTGGAAGGACTGAGCATGATTCTCCAGAGGTTGACAATGAAGTTATTATTCCAGCGGACCATTCATACTTACGAATTGGAGATTTTGCCCAGGTAAAAATTACCGACGCTACAGCCTTTGATCTGTACGGTGAACCAATCAAGTCATAATCCACTTTACTAAAGCGTGCGCACCGAAACCTTACCTTTAGAAGAAACCGACTGTTTTTCACAGTTTTTCATTGACTATATCAATCAAAAGGAGGAGCTCAAGTCTTACTATACTGATTTCCCATCTGTAAAGAATTTCGAAAAACATATCCCCAAGCGCAATTTCAATAGCGACAATCGCCAAGTTCTTGCTGACACATTACGAAATCATTATGATGGGCTCAGTCCGCTATCAGCAGTTTCGGATAACATTGAAGCATTAAGGGATTCAAAAACCTTCACAATCACCACAGGTCATCAGCTTAATATCTTTACGGGACCACTATATTTTATTTACAAGATTGTTACTGTGATCAATGCTTGCAAAACGTTAAGACAAGCATATCCCGAATATCGTTTTGTTCCGGTTTATTGGATGGCTAGTGAGGACCACGATTTTGATGAAATCAATCATTTCTACTTTGAAGGAAAAAAATTTGAGTGGAAATCGAATCAGACAGGAGCGGTAGGCCATTTCAACCCTAGTGATCTGCAAGATATTGCCAGTAAACTGCCCAAAGGAGCCGAATTTTTTAAAGAAGCCTATTCAAAGGAAACATTAGCAGCTGCAGGCAGGGCATATGTAAATCATTTGTTTGGTGATGAAGGACTGGTCGTTGTTGACGCTGACCATGCCAATTTCAAATCATTATTCCGACAAGTAATCGAAGATGATTTGTTTACTCATAGTGCCAAAAAAATGGTCGTTGAAACCTCTAATAAACTCGAGTCTATCGGGTACAAGACGCAAGTTCACCCTAGAGAAATCAATTTCTTCTACCTTGAAAACGGGATTAGAGAACGGATAGAAAAATCTGAAAATGGGTTTGATGTTGTAAATACGGATCTTCATTTTTCAGAAAGTGAAATGAAGAGTCTTATTGAAAAACATCCAGAAAGATTTAGCCCTAATGTAATTCTCAGACCACTCTATCAAGAAACAATTTTGCCAAATTTGGCATATGTTGGTGGCCCTTCGGAAGCTGTTTATTGGCTTCAATTAAAAGCTGTCTTCGACAACTTCAAGACGCCGTTCCCATTATTAATGCCAAGAAATTTTGCTCTTGTTATATCTTCGGCCGATTCGGCAAAATGGGAGAAAACAGGATTACCAAACAGAGATATATTTCTCTCTTCTGAAAAAGCCTTCGCTACTTGGGTTCAGTCCAATACAAAAAATGAATTAAGTTTTTCAGATGAGTTGAATCACTTGCAAGAATTGGAGGATAGTCTCAAGAAAAAAACCGACTCAGTTGATCCGACGCTAAGTCAGCATATTGAAGCGCTCCATACTTCATTTTCCAAACGAATTGAAAAGGCGGAAAAAAAGATTTTGCGGGCAGAGAAGCGAAAACACGAAGATTGTCGAAAACAAATTGAATCAATTAAGGATTCCTTGTTCCCCGGAGGAACTCTGCAAGAAAGAAAAGACAACTTCTTGAACTTTTACCTCAAAAATCCGAAGTTTATAAAAACGCTGCTTCAAACATTCGATGCCTTTGATTATCGGATGTATATGCTGTATGAGTAGATCAATTGATCCGCTACTCAGTAGCAACATTGACAGTTTATTCTATTTGCTTAGTTCAATATGGAAATTAAATCTCCCACACTTCTCGTAGACAAAGAAAAATGTATTCGAAACATTGATAAGATGCTTCAAAAAGCCAAAAATTCAAATGCTGAACTAAGGCCTCATTTTAAAACACATTTTTCATCAAAAATTGCTGAATGGTACAGAGAGAGGGGTGTAAATAAGTGCACCGTTAGCTCAGTATCAATGGCACAATATTTTGCTAAAAATGGGTGGGAAGACATCACAATAGCCTTTCCTTATAACACACTAGAATCAGAGGAGATTTCAGATCTTACTTCCAAAGTGAGTCTCAACATTCTGATAGAGTCAACTGAAAGCCTGAAACATGCAAAAGAAAATATAAAAGGCGATGTTGGTTACTTCATTAAAGTAGATGTTGGAA
Source organism: uncultured Roseivirgaceae bacterium (assembly GCA_964634415.1). Lineage (GTDB taxonomy): Bacteria > Bacteroidota > Bacteroidia > Cytophagales > Cyclobacteriaceae > Ekhidna. Next base: position 2,679 of record CAZWLS010000076.1, read on the forward strand.
CTCATAGAACTGGGATTGATCCAAGAAATGAAGATTTAATTAGCACCTTAATTAATGAATCTACTGACACAATGAAATTTCAAGGCTTTTTAGCTCATGCAGGTCATACTTATGGGTGCAAAGATTTCGAAAGCATAAAGTGGATATTTGATGGAGCTAAAAAAATGCTTCTACAGCTACATGAAAAGTTTGGAGGGCTTATCTCCTACGGAGACACACCTTCATGTAGCTTATTGGACGAATTTGAGTCATTTGATGAGTTAAGACCAGGAAATTTTGTGTTTTATGATTGGATGCAAAAAGATATAGGATCTTGCCAGATTGAAGATATCGCAGTTTGCATGGCCTGTCCTATTGTTGCAATCCACCAGGAAAGAAATGAAATAGTCATTTATGGGGGTGGTGTTCACTTTTCCAAGGATATGATCATGGAGAAAGATATCATGGGAAAGGAGAGGCGTAGTTTTGGCAAGATGGTTCAACTATCCAATGCAGGTTGGAATACTGAAATAATTGGCAATGTTGTCAGACTTTCTCAAGAACATGGAGTTGTTCATTTGGATGATGATGAAATTGTTCGTGTAAAAGTAGGTGACTTGATTGGTGTGATTCCTGTACATTCGTGCCTGACTGCTGATTTACAAGGCTACTATCTCTCCACTAGTGGAGAACGAATTGAGAAGATGACGAAAAACTAGAGATGCATAAAATACTTTCGCTGCTTTTAACTGTATTCGCCCTTACCGCACATTCCAAAACGGACCCTCCAAAAGATACCATTGATGTTATGATTGGTCAAATGATCATGATTGGTATTGGTGATTTTAATATGGTTGATTCTGACGAAGAAATCTTCAAAGAAATTAAAAGTGGAAAGGTTGGCGGTGTCGTCCTTTATGAAAAGAACATTTTATTTGAAAGCCCGAAACCTGAGCTAGCACTTCTTGTTGACATGCTTCAAAAGAATTCAGAGATTCCGCTATTTATCAGTATTGATGAGGAGGGAGGTCGTGTCACACGAATGAAGACACGTTATGGGTTCCCCAAAAATGTTTCGGCTCAGTATTTAGGTGACATGGACAACATTGACTCCACTCGTTTTTATGCAAATCAGACCGCCACGATCCTAAATAGTTTTGGAATAAATATGAACTATGCTCCGGTAGTTGATGTGAATATTAACACCAAAAATCCTGTAATAGGAAAGCTGCAGAGAAGTTATTCTGAAGATTACAAAAAGGTGATTGAACAAGCGTTTGAGGTAATTGATCAGCATAACAAAAATGGAGTTGTCCCAGTACTAAAGCATTTTCCTGGACATGGAAGTAGTAGAAACGATACTCACCTCGGATTAGCAGATGTAACAGAAACTTGGCAGCTCGAAGAAATGTACCCATACTCTGCTCTTATTGATAGTGGTGTTGTAAAAGCCGTTATGACCGCCCATATTGTGAATAAGACATTGGATGACACTAAAAACCCGGCCACCTTATCCAAGCAAATAGTAACAGGCATGCTTAGAGAATTCCTGAGCTTCGATGGCGTTATTATCTCCGATGATATGCAAATGGGCGCAATCAACAATGAGTTTGGACTCCGTGAGGCAATTAAACTTTCGATAGAAGCTGGTGTAGACATGCTAATGTTTGCCAACAATGTCAGCGCAAGCAACCGAATATCTGCTTCTACTGTGCACGCTATTATTAAAGACCTGCTGTTTGAAGGAATCATAACCCGAGAAAGAATATTCGAATCCTATCAGCGGATAATCAAATTGAAGGCAGAGACAGGGCTTTGCGATGAAGGGTATTATCGCTCATTGAAAAATAAACTGAGAGCGTATAACTAGCTACGAATAAAGGTTGATTTTACTATCTTCACCTTTCCATGATCCAATACAATCCTAAATCTTGGTTTTCTCTCATCTTTGATGTGTACAGTAGGTATGTCATTAGGGCTCTATTCCCATTGATTTTATTCGCTGCTGTTTTTACATCCGTTTTATGTTTTCTTTTCATAGATGTGTTAAAAGTGACTATTGTAGATACCAAGGCATTTCACTCGATTCTTGGGGTGATACTTGGTCTATTTCTTGTCTTAAGAACCAATACGGCATATGACAGGTGGTGGGAAGGCAGGAAGCTTTGGGGCCAACTGGTAAATGATTGTAGACAATTAGCAATAAAGATTAGCACCTTCCTTCCTGAAGACGCTAAAGAAGACCGGCTCTTTTTCAAAAAGATGATTGCCAACGTGACATTTGCCATGAAACACCATCTGAGAAACAGCAAATTAGTCGGTGAAATGGATTTCTATGATGAAGCTTCAAAAAAGAGGATCATAGATAGCAACCACCGGCCTAATATTATCAACAAAATAATGATGGAGCGTGTCATGGATTTGAATAAGAGAGGGCTATTGACTGCAGACAAATTGTTCATCATAGACAAAGAAATTAAAGGGTTTACAGATATTATCGGCGCTTGCGAGCGAATTAAGTCTACACCCATTCCATACTCATATAGTATGTTCATCAAGAAGTTCTTATTTATTTATTGTATCACATTACCTATGACATTTATCGGAGAATTCGGATATTGGTCAATTATTTTGGTAGTAGTCGCATTTTATTTCTTGATGAGCGTAGAATTAATATCAGAAGAAATTGAAGATCCATTCGGCAGAGATATAAATGATTTGCCGTTGGATGAACTATGCGTGAAAATCAAAAAGAACATCATAGAAATTTTCAACAATAACTAACTTGACAATCCAAAATTGCTATTAACATATTCTAATTATGAAATTCAATCAACTTAAACTAGCCTCTCTTGCACTATCAGCAGCCGTGCTAATTACTTCATGCGGTGGCAGTGGTAGCCAAGAGCAATCTTCAGAGGCATCTTCAGAGTTTGAAGCTGCAAAAGCTCAGGTAGCCGCTGACGTATCGAAGGTATTGAAAGATTTACCTCCTCCATCGGAGGTTCCATACCTATTGTTAAACGCTGGAGCAGAATTTGATGAGTCAATCATCAATTCACTTGACAATATTGAGTCTTATCAAACAAATGAGTCTAAAGCCGCACTCAACCTTGGAGTATATGCAACAGACATTGGTTACTTGACTTCTTATGAAAAATCAGAGCAAGCACTAGATTACATGGGTGAATGCCAAAAACTAGCTGCTCCGGTAGGTGTTTCTGGTGCTATTGACTATGGTATGATTTCCCGCTTTGAGTCCAACATGGAAAATAGAGATTCTTTATCAAACATTATCAATGAGGTAATGGAAAAATCTGGCGAAAGACTTAGTGAGCTTGATGAGCTAAATAGTGCAGCTCTTCTACTTGCAGGAAGTTGGATTGAAGGTGTTTATATCTCTTCTACAATAGTTAATACATATCCTGATGACTTACCAGAAGAATCAAGAACACTAATTTTAGAGCCATTGGTAAAAATTGTAATTGACCAAAAGATTTCATTAGCTGATCTACTTCAGGTGATGAGTGATGTGCCGGAAACTGCTGAAGTCACTAGCATGATTGCAGAGCTTGAAAAAGTAAAAGCAATTTACGATGGGGAGCTTGCAGAGGTAGAGCAAAAAATTGCAGAAAACACGGGAGATTTTGTTCTTTCGCCAAGCACACTAGATAATTTGTCTGCAGAAGTCACTAGAATTAGAAGCTCAATTATTGAGTAATTGAAAAACAACATATATTATTGGCCGTCATTGCTATGCTCTGACGGCTTTTTTATTATTGGGTAATGCTAATGTTCTAACTTTAGCGTCACTAACTAACCTAACCACTAACTCCGCATGAGTGAAGAACTGTTGAAAGCTATCATACGTCTCCTTGTAATTGTAGCAAAGGAAGAAGGAGAAGTTGATGAAAGCGAAAAAGAAAGCGTTAGAGAATTTCTTTACGAAAATGTAAGCAGAGATGACACCAAGCATTATCTAAAAATTTTAGATACGTATGTAAATGACGTTGATACTGGTAAAGATGATTACAGCCAAATAGACGAAATCACTACCAACATCAACAATGAGCTTACGCAGCCACAAAAGTTAATCGTGATGGTGAAGCTAATGGAGCTTATCATCGCCGATGAAAAAATTACCGAGCGTGAGGCCGAGTTGCTCTACAGAATTGGAAAAAATTTCAAGTTTGAAGATGAGGTTGTTGACGCAATTAAACAATTCGTGGTTAATAAAGACCCTAACGAGTATTCAGATATTTACTCCGTTGTTGTCTCTGGTGCAGAAGAGCCAGATCGTCCACGCCAGATTTATCATGAGCAACTAAAAGGTCATCTTGCTTTTTTCAAGTTGCCCAAAATTGACACTTGTTTCTTTAAATATTACGGTGGTGACATTGTTAGCCTCAATGGCCTGATGATCTCTCCAAATAAAATCAAAGTATTTTCTACAGGAAGTTCAATAAAGGGGAAGAGAACCGAGCGTCTCTACTACAGCGACGTAGTTGGAATTTTAAGAGATGATGTGACAGAAACTAACGTTTCTTTTGTCGCAGACAATATATCATACAAGTTCGATAATGGGAACATGGGTCTCACTGATATCAACATTGCTGAACCTACCGGCAGACTTGTAGCTATAATGGGTGGTAGTGGTGCCGGAAAATCAACACTTTTTAATGTCCTCAATGGGAGTTCAAGACCATTTCAAGGATCCGTTAGAATTAATGGCGTTGATATCTATCAAAACCCAAAAGAAGTCGAAGGTATAATCGGGAATGTGCCTCAAGATGACTTACTGATTGAAGATCTTACTGTCTACCAAAATCTATACTATGCAGCTAAGCTTTGTTTTGACAACAAAGACAAGACTGTTCTAAGTGATCTGGTTAATCGAACACTAGAGGCTTTAGGCTTGACAGAAGCAAAAGATCTAAAAGTGGGTAATCCACTTCAGAAGACAATCAGCGGAGGCCAAAGAAAGCGATTAAATATAGGGTTAGAGCTTCTAAGAGAGCCATCTGTGCTTTTTGTTGATGAGCCAACTAGTGGCCTCTCTTCAAGAGACTCAGAAAACATAATGGACCTCCTGAAAGAGCTATCACTTCGCGGAAAGATGGTTTTTGTAGTAATACATCAGCCATCCTCGGAGATCTTCAAAATGTTTGATAAGCTATTGATCTTAGATACTGGAGGTCATCAAATCTATTATGGCAACCCAGTAAAAGCTGTCACATATTTTAAAAACATGGTCGAAATGATCGATAAAGATCAAAGTGCATGTATAGAATGTGGCAATGTAAATCCAGAACAGATTTTCAACATCATCGAAATGAAGGTGGTAGATGAATATGGAAGGTTTACCAACAAACGAAAGTATTCTCCTGAGCAGTGGCATGAGCAGTTTGTAAATAACATTGAAATAGAATCTGTAGAGGAAGAAAAAGCGAAGCCACCAAAATCGCTAGACCTTCCAAATAGATTGAAACAAGCCAAAATTTTTCTCCAACGAGATGTATTGGCTAAGATCAGTAATAGACAATATGTATTGATCAACATACTAGAGGCACCTGCTCTTGCGCTATTGTTAGCTTTAATTACAAAATACTCACCGGAAGGAGCTGATTACACTTTCTATAAAAATGAGAATATTCCTGTTTTCTTTTTTATGAGCATAATCGTTGCGTTATTCATGGGCTTAACGGTTAGTGCGGAAGAGATTATAAAGGATAGAAAAATTCTAAAAAGAGAAGCATTTCTTCACTTAAGCAAGCTTAGTTATCTGTCGAGTAAGACATTGATACTTTTTGTCCTCTCTGCAGTCCAAACATTATTGTTTGTTTTGATCGGATCGTGGATATTGGAAATCCAAGGGATGACAGTCTGGTATTGGATAATTCTTTTCTCTGTATCATGCTTTGCAAACATTTTGGGTCTGAATATCTCCGCTGGATTTAATTCGGTTATTACTGTTTACATTCTAATTCCATTATTGATTATTCCTCAATTAATATTAAGCGGTGTAGTAGTAGATTTTGATAAACTCAACTCTTCATTTTCTAATGCCAAAAAAGTCCCATTAATTGGAGAAACCATGGCATCAAGATGGGCATACGAAGCTTTAGCTGTAAATCAATTCCGGGATAATCCATTTAATAAAGAACTCTATTTGCTTGATCGTGAAGTCGGAATAAACACTTACAAGTCGGTTTATTACACGAAGTTCTTACAAGAGAATCTTGATTACTGTTATAAGAATAAAGATTTTGAAGGCAGAAAAGAGCGGCTAGATTTGATAAGAAAAGAAATTAAAAAGCAGCTTCAGGTTTTCGGTTCAGATAAGCTTCCAGATGTAGATAAACTAACATCTGAAGGTCTAAATAAGGAAGTGTACAAGGCAACAGCTGATTTCTTAAGTGCTATAAGATCTGTATATAATTCCCGTAGAAAAAAGGCAAAAGATGAATTAGACGCTTTGATTGCAGAGAAAACAAAGACGGCTGAGATGGAAAGTGAATACATAAGACAAAGAAATGCGTATGAGAATGAACGAATAAGTATGATGCTCAAGAACATTTCCACAAAGAGAAGAATTGTTTCATCGGGTGATGAACTTATTCAAAAAATCTATCCAGTTTTTGCGAAGAACGAGTTTCCTGATGGGCCACTACACTTTAGAACGAATTTCTATTATCCAGAAAAGCATTTTGCAGGGATGTATATTGATACTAAGATCTTCAACCTCATAATTATCTGGTTGATGACGATAGTATTGTTCGTAGCAGTCTACTTTGATTGGTTAAGGAAAATACTAAGAAGCGGAAGAATTATATAGGAACATTCACGTGCCTTTCTGCATGATATGAAGATCGCACCAAGGGGCCAGACTCTACATATTTAAGGCCTCTTTTAAGTCCTTCTTCCCTAAAGTGGTCAAACTTATCAGGATGCACAAACTCTGCCACTTCGATATGACGCTTGGTAGGTTGAAGGTATTGTCCCAGTGTAAGTATGTGCAGGCCATGCTCTACAAGATCATCCATTGCTTTGTATACCTCTTCATCAGATTCTCCCAGTCCAAGCATAATTCCTGACTTTGTACGCTTTCCTGCCTCATTTGTGAGTTTAATCTGCTCAAGGCTTCTATAGTACTTAGCTTGTGGTCTAACTCTTCTGTATAAAGATTCCACCGTTTCCATATTGTGGGAGACTACTTCTTGACCTGCTTCAATCATTCTGTAGAGAGCGTCCCAATTTCCCTTAACATCAGGAATTAGTGTTTCTATCGTTGTTTCGGGAGATAATTTTTTTGTTTCCACCACGGTCTGATACCAAATCTCTGCGCCTCTGTCTTTCAGTTCATCTCTATTCACAGAAGTTAGCACAGCGTGCTTTACACCCATCAATTTAATTGCTTCTGCAACTCGCTTTGGTTCCTCTTGGTCATATTCTGGAGGTCGACCGGTTGCAACTGCGCAGAATGTACAACTACGTGTACATACATTTCCGAGTATCATAAATGTTGCCGTACCCTCACCCCAGCACTCACCCATATTTGGACAATTGCCACTTTCACAAATGGTATGAAGCTTATGCTGATCCACAAGCCTTCTCACTTTTGCATAATTTTCACCGACAGGCAGTTTTACTCGCAACCAATCAGGCTTTTTCTTTCTTTCAGGTTTGTCTACTACAGGTAAATCAATCATACGCTACATTCAAGAATAAGTGCAAATCTAATTCAGGAAAGATAGATTCCCGATTATTTTCGGGATCCCCAGAATAGTGTGAAGAAAACAGAGGAAAAGACAGATTTGTTCGGTTGTGTTGGAACAAGTTCGATTTCTTTGGTATAGGCCTCCACCATCACACCTGCTTCAACACCAGCAACGTTTCTCCTAAAAGTCCCAAACTCAAATAACAATGATCCTTTTGCATGTGCTCCTGGTGCAAAATCAGCATCGCCTAACCCTTGAAATAGTTTTCCAGGCCCGGCAATGTTTTGAGGTGATGGGAAATTAACTACACTAAAGGGCTCATAACGTTGATCCGCTCCGAGAACATAGTATGGGGCGACTAGTCCAAACGTTGGGCCTGCCGCTGCAGCCAAACTTATTTGAACACCTTGTTGGTTCGCTTTCTTGTACATTAATTTTTCTAAACCGTAGTTTGTTCTAATCGCATAGAGATAGTTGGACTTCCCGTAAATAAAACCTGCACCACTCAATCCAATATATCGAGCCTCACTTGGATGTTTAACGTTGGATAATTCTAGTCCAAAAGTTTGATAGAGGTCATTACCTTTTTTTCTACTATGACGCAATACGAGACCCCCAATCAAGCCACCATTCGTGTTTTTATTGATGCCCCAAATCCATTCGGATGTATATTCAAACTCTTCTCCTTCAAAAAGCTGGGCTGAGCCAAGGAGAGGCAGAATAATTAGAATGAATATTTGTAGCTTTCTCATGTTTGCTATTGAATAACAAAAATAATGCGGAAGTCCCTATTGTTTTTTAGCAATAGAATTAAGTTCCTCATAATTAATTCCCATATGTGAACTATTAAAAACGGCTTTTCCATTGGCTATTAATATCGCTTGCGGCGATTCATGTCTTACTCCATATCGCTCAGCTATCATGTTAGAAACATCGCGATGGGCTATTAAGTCAAGAAAATATGGTTCGAAAGAGTAATCATCTCCAAAAGACCTTTCAAATCTACCTAGCGACATTGCACTTATTGAACAGCGGGTGCTGTGCTTAAAAAGTAATACTGGTTTTTCTTGCGATAAATTATCTATCTCTTCCAATTGTGAAACATTATTCAGTTCTTTCCATGGTAAAGACTCTTTCTCTTTGGCTGAAAATAGCTTTCCTAGCATACTACAATAATTCGATTAGTTATTCCAAATTACCCGTTCTTTCTTATCGAACTTAGGCTCTTTTGCAGTTCCATTAACATCTTTTGGGTTGTGCTTGTTCCCGTTCAGCCTAGTCCAGAAAATATTCCATTTGCGAAACATCTTTCTAACCTTAGGATTATTGAATTTCTTAGCTGTATGGTAATTGCTACTAGGATGTTGTCTGCCCACTCGCTTATGCCTCACCTTCATGTCTCCCTCCCAAAGTGTGGCCTCCTGAAAATATTTTGCCAGACCCCATTCTTTGGAATTTCCAAAAAATCTCAACCTAGTCCCAGTATATCTTGGTCTTATCTTGTATTTCACGCCTCTAAATGGTGAGCCAGCCGAATATCTTGGCTTCACCTTGAAATCCTTGCCTCTAAAAGGTATTCCTTGAGAATAGCGAGGAGTTATTTTGTAATCTTTTGCACTAAAAGGCATGCCTTGAGAGTACCTTGGATTTACACCATACTTTTGCCCACGGAAAGGATTGCCTTTGGAGTAGCGAGGAGTTACCTTATAATCTTGGCCTCTGAATGGATTACCTCTTGAATATCTCGGATTAATCTTATAATCGCTACCTCTAAATGGGTTGCCTCCAGAGTACCGTGGAGTTACTTTGTAATCGCTGCCTCTAAAAGGATTGCCTCCAGAGTAACGAGGAGTTACTTTGTAATCACTGCCTCTAAACGGGTTGCCTCCAGAGTACCGTGGAGTTACTTTATAATCGCTACCTCTAAACGGATTGCCTCCAGAGTAACGAGGTGTTACTTTATAGTCACTCCCTCTGAACGGGTTGCCTCCAGAGTACCTAGGAGAAAACTTATACTTGCTTCCTCTAAACGGATTTCCAAAGGAATAGCGAGGAGTCACCTTATAGTCACTTCCTCTAAACGGATTTCCGCCGGAATAGCGAGGAGAATATTTTCTTGGCTTAAATGATACTACTCCACCAGAAGAAGTTCTTGGCTTTACAGAATATCGCTTTTGTTTTTGCTTTATTGGAGAATACCTCGGAGAGGAAGTCTTGGATAATTTAAATGGAGAGGAAGCACTTGAATACCTTGGAGACCTTCTACCATCCGCACCGGGAATGCCTGAGCTCTTTCCTACTTTCTTCTTATTTCTGAAAAAAAGAAAGCCCTTTCGTTCAACTTTTTTAGTCTTGAGCCTGCTATCGTTGTCTTCAAGTAATTGAGCGTCGGCAGTGTAAACTGCCGCGCCAATTAATATCGATATGATTAGAAATCGTTTCATTTCCACTCTATGCCTTCCAAAGGTTGGCAATTTAGGTGATAATCTCAACGATTATGTCGAATCCATTCGACTGATCGTCTATACGATTAGATTTGAATAGGTTCTCCTTGAGCGTTGAGTACTTCATATTCGGTGAGAGCTTTAGAGCTATCCTCAACCATATTTACCCAACGAAAATATTTAAAAAACCATTTAACTCTTCTCGAAAATACTCCTGCTGTAAAGTAAGAATACAAGTATGGATGTAAAGCCACAGTTATTTTCTTCTCATTTTGAGACTCAAAAAAGTACTTAATTGTATTCTCTACTTGATCAGCAACTTGAATTGAAGCAGAGATCTTACCTGTTCCACTACATGTCGGACACACTTCTTTGGTTTTGATTGAAAGCTCAGGCCTTACTCTTTGCCTGGTGATTTCCATCAATCCAAACTTAGAGAGAGGAAGGATGGTATGCTTTGAGCGATCATCCTTCATAGCTTCTTTCATTCGCGCATAGAGTTTTTTCTTGTTCTCTATTTTTCGCATGTCTATGAAATCAACTACAATGATTCCGCCCATGTCTCTCAACCTCAGCTGTCGTGCAATCTCATCTGCAGCATCCAAGTTTACTTTCAGAGCTGTATCTTCCTGGTTATCTTCTTTGTTTGATTTATTGCCACTATTGACATCAATCACATGAAGTGCTTCGGTATGCTCAATGATAAGATAGCCACCATTCAGCATACTAACAGATTGACCAAAAGAGGTCTTCATCTGCTTTTCAACCCCTGTAGCTTCAAAGATTTTGGTTTTACCTGTGTACTGTTTGAGGATCTTTTCTTTATCAGGAGCAATCCCCTTTACAAAGGTCTTTATTTCACCATAGAGTTCTTTATCATCTACGAGGATACTATCAAAGCTCTCATTTAATACATCTCTAAGTATTGAGTTGGCGCGATTCATTTCGCCTATGATCTTGTCACGAACTTTTGCTTTTTGGAGGGACTTCATTCCATTGTCCCATCGTTCGACAAGGTTTCGAAGATCGGTGTCTAACTCTTTAACATCCTTGCCCATGGCAACTGTACGGATGATTACACCAAACCCCTCTGGTTTGATAGAGCTTATCAGTCTTTGAAGACGCTTTCGTTCATTAGCGTCTGTAATTTTCTTTGATACGTTTACCGTATTTGAAAACGGCACCATCACCAGGTATCTACCTGCTAATGACAACTCGCATGAAAGTCGTGGACCCTTTGTAGAAATAGGTTCTTTTACTACTTGAACCAAAACCTTTTGTCCTTTAGTAAGGACTTGGCTCATTTTACCAAGCTTATTAATATCTGGTTCTGTTTTGAAGCCTGCCAGTCTTGTACTGTTAAGCTTCTTTCCCAGTGTCAGCTTGGTAAATTTGTTTAAAGATTGGACCTGCGGTCCTAAATCCAAGTAGTGTAAAAAGGCATCTTTTTCATACCCAAGATCTATAAATGCGGCGTTTAAGCCTTGTACTACTTTTTTTACAGATCCCAGATAAATGTCACCAACATTGAAGGTTTGACCACCTCCGTCTTGATGAAATTCTACTAGCCTTTTATCCTTAAGTAAAGCAATACGACAT
>CAZWLS010000077.1:0-14309 GCA_964634415.1 uncultured Roseivirgaceae bacterium
TCAAACCGGGGTGAAATTGCCATTCGAGTATTAAGAGCTATCTCTGAATTACACATTCAATCGGTTGCAGTATATACGCATGAAGATCGCTATTCCCTGCATAGGTATAAAGCTGATGAAGCATATCAAATTGGAGCCAATGATGATCCATTAAAGCCATATTTAGATATCGAAGAAATTATTGCCGTAGCAAAAGAGAATGATGTAGAAGCAATACATCCTGGCTACGGTTTTCTTTCAGAGAACGTGACATTCGCTACACGGTGTAGGGAAGAGGGAATCACGTTTATTGGTCCCCAGCCTGAAGTTATGGCTCAGCTAGGCGATAAGGTAATGGCTAAAAAAGTAGCTCGTGCAGCAAACGTACCTGTAATTGAAGATAATCAGGAGGTACTAGAAAGTGAAGAAATTGCAAAGAAGGAAGCTCAACGAATTACGTATCCAGTAATTATTAAAGCTTCAGCCGGTGGTGGAGGACGTGGAATGCGGGTAGTTCGGGATGAAAAAGAACTTATAAAATCTTACAATGAAGCAAAATCAGAGGCTGGTAAAGCCTTTGGTGATGATACCATCTTCTTAGAGAAGTACGTAGAGAGTCCAAAGCATATCGAAGTACAGATTCTGGCGGATAATCACGGGAATATTGTCCACCTCCATGAACGAGATTGTTCTGTTCAACGTAGGTTTCAGAAAGTAGTGGAGGTAGCTCCAAGCTTCGGTTTAAAGGATGAAACCAGAGAAAAACTGTATGAGTATGCACTTAGCATTTCCAAGCAGGTGAATTATAATAATGCAGGGACAGTAGAATTTCTGGTTGATCCAGATGAAAACATTTATTTCATCGAAGTAAATCCGCGTGTGCAGGTAGAGCATACGATCACTGAAGAGGTCACAGGGATTGATATAGTTAGAACTCAAATATTAATTGCTGCTGGTTGTAAACTGGAGCATCCTCAGATTTACATTAAAAGTCAAGATGATATTGTCACAAAGGGTTATGCCATCCAGTGCAGAGTAACGACAGAGGATCCAGAAAATGGTTTTAAGCCAGATTATGGAACAATTATCGCCTATAGAAGTGCCGGTGGCTTTGGTATTCGTCTTGATGCTGGAAATGTTTACAACGGAGTTAAAATATCTCCATTTTTCGATTCTCTTCTGGTGAAAGTTACTGCCAAGGGTAGGACGTTAAAAGGAGCAGCACAAAGGCTTCATCGAGCATTGAGAGAATTTAGGATTAGAGGAGTAAAGACAAATATCGGATTTCTCGAAAATGTAATTTATTCACCCGACTTTTTTGAAGGTAGAGCTACTGTAGGATTCATAGATAATCACCCGGAGGTATTTAAAATTCAAAAGAGTTTCGATAGAGGGACAAAAACGCTTACCTATATAGGTGAAGTTTCTGTCAATGGTAATCCGGATGTAAAATCATACGATCCAAACCGGAAATTCAGGGTTCCTCAGCCACCATCATTTATTAAGCAAGACGGGATACCAAAGGGATCGAAAGATTTTTTAAAGGAATTGGGCCGTGAAAAATTCGTGCAAAGCCTAAAAGATGAATCAAAAATTCACTTTACAGATACCACGTTTAGAGACGCTCATCAATCCTTGTTAGCAACCAGGTTTAGGACCGAGGATATGCTAAAAGTTGCAAGAAGTTATGCACAGCAAAATCCAGAAGTTTTCTCTTTGGAGATGTGGGGAGGAGCCACCTTCGATGTAAGTATGCGTTTCCTAAAAGAAAGCCCGTGGAAGCGACTTCAGCTTCTCAGGGAGGCGGTGCCTAACATTCTTTTTCAAATGCTATTGAGAGGTTCAAATGCTGTTGGCTATACGGCTTATCCAGATAATCTCATTGAAAAATTCATCGAGAAGTCAGCGGAGAATGGCATGGATATTTTTAGGATTTTCGATTCTTTGAATTGGGTTGAGAATATGAAAGTAAGTATCCGTGCTGTCCGTGAAAGAACCGAGTCGCTTGCAGAGGCATGTATTTGTTACACCGGAGAAATCAAAGACGATGCTCAGAAGAAATATACACTCCAGTATTACTTGGATATGGCAAGGCAATTGGAGGATGAAGGTGCTCATTTACTAGCTATTAAGGATATGGCTGGCCTATTAAAGCCATACAGTGCAGAGACCCTAATTTCCGAACTTAAAAAGGCAGTAGATCTACCAATTCACCTCCATACACACGATACCAGTTCGATTCAATCGGCAATGTATTTGAAGGCAATAGAAGCAGGTGTTGATATTGTTGATGTATCACTTGCATCAATGTCCGGATTAACGTCTCAACCAAATTTTAATTCATTGGTAGCTTCTCTTGAATATCATGAGAGAGGCAGGGAGATGAATCTGGATTCATTAAACGCGCACTCCACATATTTTGAAGACATTAGAGAATATTATTATCCATTTGAATCCGGTTTGAAAGCAGGAACTGCGGAAGTATATGATCATGAAATCCCAGGTGGACAATATTCGAATTTAAGACCTCAGGCAATCGCTTTAGGCCTTGAACACAAATTCGAGACCATCAAGAAAAACTACGCAATTGTCAATGATCTCTTTGGTGATATCGTAAAAGTGACACCATCCTCTAAGGTGGTGGGTGATATGGCAATGTTTATGACTGCCAATGATTTATCAGCAGAAGACATTTTTGAGAAAAGCTCATCACTTTCATTTCCAGAATCTGTAATAGGATTCTTTAAAGGTGATTTAGGGCAACCTCATGGAGGATTTCCTGCAGAGATAAGTAAGCTCATTTTAAAGAATCAAAAACCACATGTTGGTAGAGCTAATGATAATATGGATCCGGTAGACTTTGATAAAGAGTTTGCTGAGTTTCAAAAAGAATTCCCGTTAAGAGATTTTGAAGATTTTCTGTCTTACAAGCTTTATCCTAAAGTTTTCAAGGAATACCATGATCATATTGAGCAATACGATGAGGTTAGTCACCTTCCAACACCGGTCTTTTTCTATGGAATGAAGCAAGGTGATGAGATAATGGTGGAGATAGGTAAAGGGAAAAACATCATCATTGAACTAGTTGGACTTACTGAGCCTGATGATCTCGGCTATAGAATAGCTGCTTTCCGTCTAAATGGTCAAATCCGTAGAATTTCAATAAGAGATAAAAGTATTGCAGTTCAGCAAAAAACCAATCGTAAGGCAGAAGGCGATTCTGAAATTGGATCACCACTTCAAGGAAAGATAGCTGAAGTCAAAGTGAAGGAGGGTGATAAGGTTAATAAAGACGATGTGTTATTTGTAATTGAAGCAATGAAGATGGAAACCACAGTTTCTTCTTCGGTGGAAGGTACTGTAAGTAAGATCCATCTTCAAGCTGGTGAGCTAGTTGAGCAGGATGATTTGGTGATAGAATTTAAATAGTCGAGTATTACAGCTTTTCAAATATTGACATGCTATTAAGGACAATATGAGCGATTATCAATGGCCATAAATTGCGACCAGATAATACATATACTATTCCAAAACCAAGACCAATGAGTCCTGTTGTAATGGATCGCTCAGAAAAGTCGTAGCTGTGTCTAAAGCCGAAAATCGCAGCTTGCATAAGTACAGCAAATATTGTAGCAACAGGTTTATATCCTATTAGCGCTTCTAGTCTATTTAAAGAAAAACCTCTATCCTGCAATTCTTCGAGAAATGACTCAACCCAGACTGCTGTAACTATGAAAAGTATCATTCCAACTGACTTTTCTGCCTTGCTCGCATTTACTGAAGCGGCAGTTTCCCCATGACTAGGCATTAAGTCTGCAAAGAATATTTGAAAGACCATTATCAATACAATGGTGCTTGTCAGCGTAATAGCAATTGTCACTAAAAATCTTCCAATGTTGTTGGGCTTCGTTAGCCCTATATCTTTCCATGATTGCTTTCTTACGTAAAGTAACAAGGTAGCTATCCCAACTGTTGATAGAGATTTAAATAATGCATTTCCCCAGAAACCAAGGCTATCAAAATATACTTCTCTCACAAGAAACATTGTTGAAAGAAATATGATTAGGTCTATAAATGCGCTTATGGACTTTTTCGCCATTTAGATTGTATTAAATAAGTGTTAGACTTTCACGTTCGGACTTCAGGTTACACCTGTTATTTCCATTTCACTTTGTGTACTCCAACAAATCACCAGGTTGACATTCAAGAGCTTCGCATAGTGCTTCAAGTGTTGAAAAACGCATGGCTTTGGCTTTCCCCGTTTTTAGTATGGAAAGATTAGCTTCAGTAATACCCAATTGATTTGCTAGGTCCTTGGAGCGAATCTTTCGCTTGGCCATCATGACATCTAGATTTACGATAATAGCCATAGTCTAAATAGTTAATTTGTTGTCTTCCATCAACTTATTCCCTTCAGAGAATATCTCAGCGAGCACAAAGCATATCAAGGCCCAAACAATATACATCAAATAGAAACCGACGCTCAATGAGAGATCTCCATCAATGATTCTGATCGTGGGGATTGCTAGTAAAAACCATGCAATAAACAACTTTCCCATTTTTTGAAAAGACTTCACATTATCCTTTCTAAATGTTTCTAAACTGTCTATTGATCCGAGAATTTTGAGAACCGTTTGAAGAATGAGGTAAATGGCAACAGTGACAGTAAGCGCTCGAATACAAGTGAAATAAAAGAGAAAGTTGCTGTATTCACTCAATGGCATTCCCTGGGCGTTGGGTTTAGTAGTGAATTTAAATATGCTTCCGTCATTTAAAACTCGAATGTTCTCAAAGAAACTCACATCAATATTCCAAAGGATCAAGAGCAATATGATAATACCTGCCAACAGAATAACTCCAAGAAGAAGCAATCGAGTTATAAGCTTTGCTAGATGTATATATTTGTTTTTCATAGATAAGTAATTTATGCAATTATATAATTAATTATTGAAAAACAATAATTAATTATTCTTAATTAAATATCTGTTTGAAAGTATTTGGAAACAATAGCTCTATAGCTTCTACCAATCGGTAGTCTTTTGCCAGGGACTTCAATCCAATTGTATTTAATCGTGTTTATATGGGAGGTGTTTACAATAAATGACTTATGAATTCGTAAAAAACCTTCCTCCTTGAGTAAATCTTCAATCTTGCGGAGAGAATGCAGCGTAATGATTTGTTGTTCGTCTGTATGCCAATTCACATATTCTTTAAGACCTTCGATGAAAAGAACGTCTGTTTTCTTTATTCGGTGAATAGTTTTTCCATCTTTTAATGTCAATATTCCATTACTACGAGGATTTTCAGCAATATCCGTCTCTACCTCTGAAGTATTACGCTTGCCTACGACCAAATGAAAAATCGTGCTTACCAAAAGTGCAATTGAATAAGGTGCTGAACCAGATAAAATCCTCCAAAAGCCAGTGGGCCACCAAGATTCGCTTACGCCAATTTTTCTAATCTCAGGAAAGAAGAGTGAGAAAGAATAATCGATTGTTTGAAATGAAATTGCAAAAATGAGATATACCAAGATCACTATAAAAACTGCATAGTTTACCAAATGGATTAGTTTGTTCCATTTTATTCGAGCGAGTACACTCCAGTTGATGTAAACAACAATGGCCTGTAAAGAGACAATAGCAACATTTTTGACCAGGTAGAAATGTAGGTCACGCCCCCAACTAAAAAGTAATGACTCTACAAACCATATTATTAGCCATACTAAGAGATGCTTCAGAAAACGTTTTATCGTCGGATTCATCAATACCTAAAATACAATTGATTCATCATTAAATGGCATTATGACCGAATGTCGTTGGTTGAATTATATGGTTGTTGGTTGAAATAACTTTTGTTTCATGGAGTCAACTGTCAGTTTTAACAAGAAAAACATGAAAAGAACATTCATATTTCTAATGACTCTGGCTATTACTTCACTTTTGTACGGTCAGAATTCCGATTTAGCGAATCAATATCAAATAGTCTACGAAGCAGACAAAGATGGTAATCGAATTAGTGGAAGCCTTGAACAGCTTTTAGAGTTAGTAAATAACGGCAACCCAGTTCGGGTAGGATGGGAACTTGTTAGTAAATGGCCTGGATCTAAAAATGCTGATACTGTTACTGTAATGAAACATTGGACTGATGGTGGTTTTGTTACCACCCAACGCGGACATGTTTTCGCACAGATTCGTGGAATTTTCGGTCAAGGATTTGCTCACATTGATTCGCCAGCTGGAATATTTCTAAGTACTGATCAGCCCAATTCATGGGTAGCTGTAATTGGGACAAATGGGACACTAATTTCAAAGTTTAAAAAACAAGATTGGATGGAAGGGTTGACAAAGGAGCAGCTGAAAGAAATGGAAAAAATGAATGTCAAGACAATGTGGGCAGTGATGACTAAATAATTTGAAACCAAATCTCTAGTTTCTCGTTAATGATAGTAATACTATTACAACTGATATTATTACTATTAAAAATGTATGTATTACTATGAGATTGTTTTATTTATGTCTAATCATTTCGTTTGGGTCGTTTGCCCAATCAGAAATAGAAATCCCGCTTGAAGACCAATTTGATGTAGTTACTGAAGCGTGGCTAAAGAAGTCAGAGGTATTAAAGACTTACTCTGGAATTAATGAATATTGTCAAAATCCTACTATCAGAAAATCTATTGACCGATTACTTGTTGAAATTCATTCTTACGATTCATTAATTATTTCTAAGATGGAAGATCCGACTGCATACTTTAACTGGAATACAAAAGAGGAGAAAAAGACTCTAAAAGACCTTCATGAAATGGAAGGTGATTATGGTATGAAGGATTTCGTCTCTCACATGAGAGAAGCTTGTATCTACAGAAATGAAATTGAAGAAAATGCAGAAAATTTACGACGAGGAGTGGGTATGGAATCTTATGATGGCAAGGTGCTTATTATTGAAACAGAGATGACTAAATATCTAAAGAAGATCGATAAACTTATTGTAAAGATTGATGAGCATCTTCATGTTTTACATATCAATTAGAATGAAGAATTTACTACTCATTTAATCTTTCAAATCAATGTGAATCGGATACCCATTTTAATGATTTCATTTTGAAATAGTAGGCGTAACTTCGTTTTGTGAATCCAATTGACATACTAAACCAATATTGGGGGTACAATTCTTTTCGCCCAATGCAGGAGGATATTATCCAATCTGTTCTGGACAGGAAAGATACCCTTGCCTTGCTTCCTACTGGTGGAGGAAAGTCAATTTGTTTTCAGGTTCCTGCTCTTGCATTAGAAGGTATTTGTATTGTCATTTCTCCATTGATTTCACTGATGAGAGATCAGGTAGATCAGTTGCAAAGACGAGGAATTAAAGCGGCTGCAGTCTACTCGGGAATGAGTAAAAGAGAAATTGATATTACACTCGATAATTGTATCTATGGTGGATTTAAATTTCTATATGTCTCTCCGGAAAGGCTGAAAACAGAAATCTTTATTGAGCGGGCTAAGCAGATGAATATCAACTTACTTGCTATTGATGAAGCACATTGTATTTCTCAGTGGGGTTACGATTTTAGACCACCATATCTTGAAATAGCGTCGTTTAAAAATGAACTAGGTATTGAGCGGGTGATGGCGTTAACAGCTACTGCTACTAAGGAAGTGAAAGAAGATATTGCGAAGAAGTTGGAGATGAAAGATGTTCAAATCTTTCAGAAAAGCTTTGCTAGAGCCAATCTATCATATTCTGCATTCAAGATTGAGAATAAGCAAGGGAAGCTGCTAGAGATACTCGGTAATGTTTCCGGAACTTCGGTCGTATATGTAAGAAGCCGTAAGCGAACAAGGGAAGTGGCAGAATTTCTTCGAAGAAATAATATTTCAGCTGATTATTATCATGCAGGACTGTCTGGGAAGGACAGAGCTGACAAGCAATCCGCCTGGATTAATAGTCAAATCCGCGTCATGGTAGCTACCAATGCTTTTGGAATGGGAATTGACAAGTCGGATGTTAGAACAGTTATTCACTTGGATTTGCCGGACTCATTAGAAGCCTATTATCAAGAAGCTGGTCGCGCAGGTCGAGATGAGAAAAAAGCATATGCGGTATCACTTTATCATCCACAAGATGTTGACGAACTAAAGGAGCGTACGGATCGATCGATTGTGACATTAGAAGAAATTAAGCGGACCTATCAAGCGCTCGCTAATTACTTTAAGATGGCAATAGGGAGTCATGCATTTTCAAGTTTTCCTTTTAACTATGAACAGTTTGTAAATACATATAACCTGCCAGTAGTAGAAACATATGCTGCTTTAAAGAAGCTTAGTGATGAAGGACTAATTCAGATGACTGAGGGATTTTATGAGCAATCAAAAATTACGTTTTTGTTGGATAAAGGCGAGACTTACAAATTTCAAATCGCCAATCCTAAATTAGATTCTTTAATAAAGACACTACTAAGACTTTATGGTGGAGAGGTGTTTGCAGGGTATGCCAAAATCAAAGAAAAAGATATAGGTTCTTTGCTTAAAACTGATAAAGTTCAAGTAAGGCAATGGTTGAAATTTTTGAATGACAATGAAGTCATTGATTATCAGCCCGCTTTGGATTCTGCTACAATCACATTTCTTACACCTCGTCTCGATTCTGAAAAACTTCCTATCGACAATAAACAAATAGAATGGAGAAAGAAACTGGCAAAAGAAAAGGCGGAAGCAGTAGTTCAATATATGGGTACTGATGGCTGTCGTACACAGGTATTTCAAAAGTACTTTGACGAAGAAACAACACTGACCTGTGGCATTTGTGATAATGATCTCGAACGAAAGAAACTTCTTAAATCAAGTGAAATACCAGTAGACCAAGTAGTAGAAGTACTCGAGGCACCACGTAATATTTCAGAGCTTAGAGCCTTGATGTCTGACTATACAGAAGATCAGATCATGGAGGCGCTACGTATTCTAATAGAGGATCAAAAAATTATCGAGAATGGCACAAGATTTTCCCTAACTTAATCCTCTAGTGCGGCAACTCCAGGTAGTACTTTTCCTTCCATATACTCTAGCAACGCTCCGCCGCCAGTAGATACATAGGATACTTTGTCGCCATACCCGAGATTGTTTACTGCTGCTGCGGAATCACCACCTCCAATTAAAGAGAACCCACCATTTTCTGTACTTTTTACAACAGCCTGAGCGATGGTATTTGTACCTTCTGCGAAATTGCTCATTTCGAAAACTCCCATCGGCCCGTTCCAAAGAACCGTTTTAGATTTCTCGATTATTTCGGAAAATACTACTCTAGATTCAGCTCCTACATCGAGCCCCATCCAGCCATCAGGAATTGCGTAATTATCTGATGTTTGCGTATCCGCCTCGTTATTAAAATCATCTGCAATGATGGAGTCCTTAGGTAATTGGAGATCAACACCTTTTTCTTTAGCCTTATTTATCAATTCTTTGGCAAGTTCAAGTTTATCCTCTTCTACGAGCGAGTTTCCAATTTGACCACCTAATGCCTTAAAGAATGTATAGCTCATTCCACCTCCAATGATCAAATGATCAACTTTATCCAATAGCTGCTCGATGATCATAATTTTATCTGAGATTTTAGCTCCACCCATAATTGCGGTGAAAGGCTTTTCTGCTTTTTCTAATACCTTTTGTGCATTTTCCAACTCCGCTTGCATGACATTACCACAGCACTTTTCATCAAAAAATTTAGCAACTACAGTGGTGGATGCATGTGCTCTGTGCGCTGTTCCAAATGCATCATTTACATATATATCGCCATGAGCTGCTAACTCTTTAGCAAATGCTTCGTCACCGGCAGTTTCCTCCTTGTAAAAACGAACATTGTCTAGAAGAAGCACTTCACCATCTCCTAATTGACGAGACAATTCCTTGGCAGATTCACCGATACAATCTCCACCAAACTTAACTTCAACTCCCAGTTTGTCGCTGAGATTCTTAATAATATGACGTAACGAAAACTTATCCTCCGGACCACTTTTTGGACGGCCAAGATGTGACATGAGGATGCATGCACCACCATCATTCAAAATCTTCTTTAATGTAGGAATAGCGGCATTAATTCTGGTTTCGTCGGTGACCTCTAGATCCGCATTTAGCGGAACATTAAAATCAACTCTTATCAATGCTTTCTTTCCTTTGAAATTATAATCTTGGATAATTTTCATGCTCGTGTCTATTTAAGAACCGCAAACATAAGAAGGCTTGATGTAAATTGAAGATTTTAAACAAAGACATCACCAAGCAGTTCATACCTAAATTTGTTTTATGAATCGAATTATTCCGATCCTGTCATTGAGTGTAGTGCTTGTAGTAAATTTTCTAGCGAATTTCCTACCCTTAGGTGGAAGAACTACCGGAGAAGTATCCGCATCCTACCCATCATTATTTACTCCGGCGGGCTTTACCTTTTCCATTTGGGGATTGATATACTCATTCCTGATCATATATGCGATTTACCAGATTTTGCCGAAAAATAAGTATCGAACAAATTTTGATAGGATCAATCGCCATTTTGTTATTAACTGTGCTGCAAATACCCTTTGGATAGTTTGTTGGCATTATGAGCTCATTACACTCTCCTTGGTTCTCATGGCAGTTATATTGACTTCTTTAATTGGCATTTACAGACATATTCTACCTGGAAAGCTACAGGGATTTAGAGATCATCTTTTTGTGAAGATTCCTTTTAGTTTATACCTCGGTTGGATTACTGTAGCGACTCTTGCTAATATTAGTGTTGAGCAGACGGTCATAGGGATGGAAAATTGGATAATGACAAAAACTGTTTGGGTATTCGTTGAGTTGGCATTAGCCGGTGCGGTGGGTACCGTGATGATTATTAGATATCGAGATCCAATATTTGGAGGTGTTGTTGCTTGGGCTACTTACGGCATCACAGAAAAGCAGATAGATACCCCGGAGGTCGCAGGTGCCGCCGCTGCTGTGATGATTCTCCTGCTAGTAATATTAATCATCGAAGGGATTCGGAGCGTCTTTATGAGATAGTTACTTAGTTCGCTCAATCGTAAACTGAACAAGGTCTTCAAGTGACGTTCTAAAATTTGATTCTGGAAGCGTTTTAAGTATGTCTTTAGCTTGTTGATGATAATCTTCCATTACTGAAATTGCATAGTCAATTCCTCCAGAAGCTTTAACAAATTTAATTACCTCATTTACCATTTTAGGCTTTTTACTTGCCAACTTGATTTGCTTTTTAACCCTTCTTTTTTCCGATCTTGAGGCATTATTAAGTGCATATATTAGCGGAAGGGTAAGTTTCTTCTCTTTTATATCAATTCCTCGAGGTTTTCCAATTTCGAAAGTACCGTAATCGAAAAGATCATCTTTAATTTGAAATGCCATACCAACAGCTCGTCCAAATTCACCCATCTTTTGGATAGTCTCTTCATCTGCGCCTCCTGCACATGCTCCGACTTTACAACATGACTTTATAAGGCTAGCTGTTTTTTGGTAAATCACCTTGTAGTAAACTTCCTCAGTAATATCGAGTGTTTTGGATTTTGCTATTTGCAATAATTCTCCTTCACTCATTTCCTTTACAGGCTCGGTTGTAATCTTAAGAAGGTCAATATCGTTATGTTCCATTGAAAGCAACATTCCTCGTGCCAACAAGAAATCACCTACAAGAACGGCAATTTTATTTTTCCATAATGCATTAATAGAGAAAAAACCACGTCTGGTATTGGAATCGTCAACTATATCATCATGTACTAATGTAGCAGTATGGAGAAGCTCAATCAGGGAAGCTCCTCTGTAAGTAGCTTCAGTGATCTTGCCAGTGGCACCAGCACTAAGAAAAACAAACAATGGACGCATCTGTTTGCCTTTTCGGCGAACGATGTATCCTGTGATTTTATCTAGCAGCATCACCTTACTTTTCATGGATTGTCGAAATTTCTTCTCGAACTCTTCCATTTCAAGGGCTACTGGTGCTTGGATGTCTTTTAATTTCAGTGTCATTCCGGATGCAATTATACAGATGTTAACACTTAGAATTATCTTTCCGCCAATTTCTAAAACAGGTAAATGCGCAGAAAGAAAGTAAGGTATTCGGAAATTATTCCAAATAAGAGCGATTGGCCGATCGTAAAACTCTCCAAAGGAAGAAAGGAATTTATTGACGAAGTGACCAGTGAGACGTACGATCACCTAATCGATTCTAAGAATGGCTCGCTAAGAGAGGAGATAGAAATGACCATCCATAGGGAAAAGCTTCGTATGAAAGCAAACCCTTGGAGAGTGGATCCTCCTGATGAAAAAGTTTATTGGAAAAATATTCAATCACGGCTATTGGATATCAATCCTGATGAACGGAGCAAAGCCAAAGAACTAGAGAAGGAACTTCTGGTAGAGATTATAAATCGATATTCGCAGGAAATTGCTGGCAATTTCAAAAAATCAGCCTATCGATTTGCTCAAAGTTTCATCACGTTTGGATTTGCCAGACTTCTTAATGCGGCCAGAGTCAAAGGCTTATTATCCTTATTTAGTCGCCAACTAGATTTGGACGATAAAGTCCATGTAATTGGTGAAACTGAACATATCAGAACACTAGCAAAAAAAGGAACCGTCGTAATGGTTCCAACGCACTTTAGTAATCTGGATTCGATATTAATAGGTTGGGCTATTCATCATTTAGGATTGCCACCATTTATCTACGGTGCAGGATTAAATCTTTTCAACATCAAGATATTCGCATACTTCATGAATAGCCTGGGTGCCTATAAAGTTGATAGGAGAAAAAAGAATCCAATTTATCTGGAAACCTTAAAGACGTACTCCAGGAATGCCATTAAGAAAGGATGTCATTCACTGTTTTTTCCTGGAGGGACACGATCAAGGTCGGGAGAGTTAGAAACTTCCTTACGTATGGGTTTGTTAGGCACTGCCATCGAGGCGCAGAGGGAACTATATCTTAATGCAAAAGAGGGCGAGGAGGTACGTAAGGTGTTTATAGTGCCTGTAGTTATTAACTACCATTTTACATTGGAGGCTCCTTCACTTATTCGCGATCATTTGAAGAGAACGGGACGTGAAAGATATTATGTGGAGGCGGATGAGTTTTCAACATCATACAAGCTTGGAACTTTCATGTTCAAATTCTTCACCAAGGGATCCGATATCTCTGTGAATATTGGCAGAGGAACAGACATCCTTGGCAATTATGTTGATAATGATGGGAACAGCTTCGATAAGAATGGAAATCCAATCAACGTAAAGGATTACTTCCTCAGAGATAAAAAAATCACATTTGATGCACAACGTGAGAAAGAGTACGTGAGAGTACTTTCAAAACGTATCATTGAAGAATACCATAAGTATAACAGGGTCTTTGCCAGCCATCTGGTAGCTTTTACGGCTTTTAAGATGCTCGAACGAAAAAATCCTAAATTGGACTTATATAATGTGCTACGACTTCCGGATGAAGATCTTGTACTTGATTATGAAGAGTTCAAGGAAAAATTCAAAAAAGTACGCAATCGCTTAGATAAGATTCATAAGAAAGGAGAAGTTGATATGGCCGATCATATGAAAGAACGTGCAACAAATGCGATCGAACATGGTTTGCAAAATGTAGGTCTTTATCATGATCAGCGACCATTAATCAAGAAAGGCAACAAAATAATTGTACAGGATACGAACACGTTATTTTATTATCATAACCGAATGAATGGCTATGGACTCGAAAAGTATATCTGATGAGGTAGTTGGAGTGATTGGAGCTGGAAGCTTTGGTACTGCCATAGCCAATATCCTCGCGGAGAATAATTCGAAAGTCATTCTTTACATCAGGGATCCAGAAAAGACGAAACGCATCGCTAAAGAACGTGTTAGCTCTGGACAAAGACTTCATGAAAATATTGAGGTAACCAACAAGCTTGAAGAAGTCCCTCAAAAGTGTGAAGTAATTTTTCCGATGGTGCCTTCAGCCAATTTTAGGGAAATGATCATCAAGTTGGCCCCTCATTTACGACCTTATCATGTCTTGATCCATGGTACAAAAGGATTTGACCTATTTGTCCCTAATAAACAAAAAATTAATTCCAACAATCCGCTAACACGGGAGCATGTTAAGACTATTTCGGAGGTTATAAAGGAAGAAACCTCAGTACTAAGAGTCGGATGTTTGGCAGGACCAAATCTTGCAAGAGAGTTGGATCAAAGAAAACCAGCAGCTACGGTAGTTGCCTCCCATTTTGATGAAGTAGTTAAAATGGGGCAGAGTCTATTAAAAAATGACCGATTCATGATCTACGGGAGTAGAGATTTAATAGG
>CAZWLS010000078.1:0-14295 GCA_964634415.1 uncultured Roseivirgaceae bacterium
TCTCAGCTTCTAAACTACAATCTACTGTAATGGTGGAAAGTGAGAATGTAAGCTTGCTCAACAACGATGCAGGTTATTTAACTGCTGTAACAAGTGCCAACATTACCAATGATGAGATTGTAGATGCAGACATTAACTCTGCAGCAGCCATCTCAGCTTCTAAACTACAATCTACTGTAATGGTGGAAAGTGAGAATGTAAGCTTACTTAACAACGATGCAGGCTATTTAACTTCTGTAACAAGTGCCAACATTACTAATGATGAGATTGTAGATGCAGACATTAACTCTGCAGCGGCCATAGCAGGGACTAAAATTTCTCCAAATTTTGGTACCCAAAACATTTCAACTTCTGGAACATTAGGAGCTGGGGCAACTACTGTTACATCACTCCAAGTAACATCATTAGGAAACGGACCTGTTTCAATTATAAATGGTGACGGAACTGTTTCTTCATCCGATAGAAGATTGAAAGAAAATATTTCACTGCTTCAAAACACACTCAGTAAATTGGATGAATTAGGTGGGTATAACTACAACTATAAAGCTGACAATGAGAAGAAGAAGCAAATAGGTGTAATCGCTCAAGAGCTAGAGGAAGTATTCCCAGAATTAGTTTCAATAGATGATCGAGGTTATAAAATGGTTAATTACCAAGGATTAATACCTGTCCTTATCGAGGCAATCAAAGAACAACAACTTGTGATTAATTCTCTGAATGATAAAGTAGCAAGTCAAGAAGCGAAGCTGTCAGAACTGGCTACTGACAATAAGGAGATGAAGAGCGATCTTGACTTAATCAAGAAGATGTTAATGGGCGATAAAACTGTTAAAAACGAGAACGAATGAGAAAGCTTATATATGTATTAGGGCTAGCTCCATTCTTAGCTCTGGGGCAACTTTATATTCCATCGAATGGATTGGTTCATATTGCAAATGGGGCTAATCTAGAAGTCGGTGGTGACCTTGACAATAATGGTGTTATTCAAAATAGAGGAACGTTGTCCCTATATGGTGACTGGGTAAACAATGCCAATTTTAACGGACTTGAAGGTAGACTTCAGTTTTTAGGAGGATCAGAACAAGTTGTGGGGCCACCACAATTGACAGTAAGTGAATTGGTAATTAATCAAGGAGGTGAAGTTTCTTTTCCCGGGGATCAATATATTGTATTGGATAGATTAGAATTCCAATTTGGAAAAATAAAACCCGGCCCTGATACTAGATTTGTCTTAGAACCAGATGCGAAAGTTTTTGGTGGTTCTAATCTTTCATACTTCGATGGGACACTAATAGCTAAAGGAAGCGGAATCAAAACATTCCCTATCGGATCAGAAGGACTGTTTGCGCCCATAACTCTATTAAGCGTCTTCGGTTTGAATACCGAAATTGCTGCTGGATTTGTTAGAGGAAATACGGTAGATCCTGTTCCTGGAGATAGCCTTTTAGGAGTATCTCACAGAGGATTGTGGGAATTAGAACTCTTAAATGGAGCTACAGATGCTACAAAACTCGAGTTGGAATTTAGCGAAGAAGATCTTACTGATTTTCGTGTTCCAAACAATATCAGGCATAGAGTAAATGCACCAGTTATAGCATATGCAACTGATCCAGCTGGTATCTATCGATCATTAGGCGTAGAATCAATTACTGATTCGGACTCCGTGACTTTTGGTACAATTGTGAGCGAATTACCAATTAGACCAACTGTTGGTGAAAAACTCTATGTTGCTGTAGGACTTGCACCACGCATCCCCAACGAAGGATTATACTTTATACCTGAAGCATTTTCGCCACAAGCAAGTGATCCGGATAACGCCACCTTCAAAATATTTGGTCAAAAAATTTCTGAAGAAGGATTTGACCTTCAGATCTACAATAGACTTGGTGTAGTGGTTTATTCTACCAACTCTTTCGAAGAAGCCAATCAAAATGGATGGAATGGAGATAACCAGCGAACTGGAGCTGAAGAGCCCGCAGGTGTCTATTACTATACTATTAAGTTTCAATTTGATACCGGTCTTCCTGTTCAAGAGAAAGGCGCATTCTATTTAGTGAAATGAAAAAATTTACCACCATACTGCTAATAATACTCTCATTCAAAGTGATGAGTCAGGATGCACAATTCTCCCAGTATTATGCGGCGTCATTGTATTTGAATCCTGCATTCAGTGGAATCTATAATGATCCTTCATTCCATATGAATCACAAAAGACAATTGCAAAGCGTAGACGTTATTATCGAGCTAACTCAGGTTTCATTTATTTTTCCTATTAAACCAAAAGGTAGCTTAGAGCAGTCTCTGGGTGGTGTAGGCCTCATGGCTTTCAATGAGAAAAGTGGCTTTCAAGGAATTTATCAACGAAATTCAATATTTCTAAACTACGCCCACAACCTTAAGTTTGGCCTCCTCACCTCTTATTTGATATCAATTGGGGTTCAGGCAGGTTATGAAATGAGAAAATTAAATTTTAGCAGACTTCAATGGGGATCTCAATACAATTCATTTTATGGTTTTGATGATTCCTTGCCCGTGCCTGTAACAGAATTTGA
This sequence comes from uncultured Roseivirgaceae bacterium, assembly GCA_964634415.1. Classification (GTDB taxonomy): domain Bacteria; phylum Bacteroidota; class Bacteroidia; order Cytophagales; family Cyclobacteriaceae; genus Ekhidna. The sequence continues at coordinate 2,553 of CAZWLS010000078.1, forward strand.
TGATCAACAACAGAATCCTGTGGTGAATGCGGGAATTATGTATTACTACAATCCCGAAAGAAACTACTTGCTACACAAGTACAGTGCATTCGTTGGTGTATCTGCTACCAACTTGAATAGGCCTAACACCTCTTTCACAATTGACTCTGAAAACACGCCACCTATTTTGATCAAATACAATGGTGGAATTGAGTTCAAGTTCAAAAAACTGTTCGTAACACCAAGTCTTCTATACCTATATTTAACACAAAACCAGCAATTTAATGCTGGTTTGAATATGGCCTATGTTCCTAATTCGGATAGGTACAGAGCTCGCGGTTCTCAGCTTCTATTCGGAGCTTGGTATAGGCTAAGAGATTCTTTCATTTTTATGGGAGGTGTTAAAGTCCAATCATTAACAGTAAGAGTGAGCTATGATATGAATAGTACTTTATTTGTTCCTGAAAAGGGAGTAGACCTTGCACAAAATTCTTTTGAGATTTCGATTCAGTACTCCCTTTCCAAAAACGTTGGATCTAGAAAAATTTCTAACCCATTATTCTAAATTAATTCTTAGGATAAATAATCAATCTTGTACCTGGCTCAAGTCTAGTTGAGCTAAGATCATTTTGCTCCATTATTAGCTCTTCCGGTACATTAAATTTTTGCGAAACGATCTGAAGATTATCCCCCGGCTGTACCGTATAAATAAAGTCACTACCACTTTTTATATCAGCAGGTACAACTAAATTAAAGTCAGCTTCAATAGCACCATCTTTCTTAAGTCGAATTGGTTGATAAGCCGTAAATTCACTTGATCCAAGACCATTCAGTCTTCTAATTAGGTCTCCAGAAACACCCATACTACCAGCAACTTTCGAAACTGTAGCTCCCGGTCTTATGATATAAAAATTACCAAATGATTCTCTTCTCTTACCAATGAGTCTTACATCAATTCTTCGATTGAGTTGTCGACCATATGGATTACCATTATCAGCAATTGGCTTTTCAGACCCGTGCCATATAACAGAAATCTTAGACTGATCAATTCCATTTTGAATTAGATAATCTCTAGCTGAATAGCCACGATCCTTACTTAATATTAAGTTGAATTCTGCACCTCCAGTGTCATCAGTGTGTGATTCAATTTCAATTTTCTGACCACCACCCCGATATGCAGCAATTACCTCATCCAACAAGATTTTAACTTCCGGTCTAAGGTCAGAAGATCCTACATTAAAGAATGCACGTGTCGCACTTGTGAAAATTCCGGCTTCTTTTTCTATTCTTCCATCAACATTAAAATCTTCTAATACTACTGATTCAGACGCATTCCCCTTTTTGAACGTAAGGTCATACTTGGCCGGAGAAACTTTGAACTCAAATTCACCCACTCTATTGGTGTATCCCTCAATAACAGTCTTAGTATTATCAAATTCAATCAATGTGATTGCATATGAAGAAAGAGGAGTGCCAGAATTAGCACCTACTAGTTTTCCTGTAATTGTGATTTCATCGTATCCATCGATCTTATCAATTGGAAGAGCAATCTTGATTTCATCCAGTTCTTCTGACGCGAGTATATCCTCAGCACCTAAGAGCTTTTTACTTCCAGAATCGGCTTCCATGTCAGTATTAGCAGCAAGAGCTATAATGTCTACAGGCGCTTCATCCACATCTTTTGCATCTATTGATATATTTTCAGTAAGAATTCGATCATTGTTGAATCTGAATTTTTTGATTCGTTCCAAAAGTTGATTCTCGCTAGAACTCAAAGACCCTCGTGCTCTGGCATCTCCTTCAGGAAGAACATATCTATCATTTCTTTTAGGCAGACCTTTATCTAGGATTACTCTATTGATAAAGGCTTTTCTATCCTGTGATAGATTATTGTAATAAGTGAATGCATTGCGAACTAAGGACTCTTCACCACTTTTTAGTTCATCACCGGATACCATTTTAGCTAGCGCAGCAATATGAACTTTCTCCCTTCCTGTAAGCTCCGTTAATTTTTGCTGATCACTAAGTTTAACTGTTCTATCAGAGTATTCGCTCACGATATAATCCAACGCAATAACGTTATCAATTACACGTCTTTTGCTTTCACTTAGTGATTCGTATTGATTTATATCTGAATTGGTAAGCCTAGCACTAGGATCAGCACCATCAACAGATTCACCTGCTCTGGTTACCACTTTAGGAGTCGTATCAAAGAAAATAGGCTTAGCTTCATTCAAGTATGAATCATATGCAGTTTTTACAAATCGTTCCACTGCTCCCTTTTGAAGCTCGTTCAATTCGGGTTTCATTTCAAGTAACCTATTCACAGTTTCTTCTGGCGTATCACTAAGGGCAGCTTGAAGCTCAGACTGTGAAAAAGTAGTTTCCGTTAGGTAAATACTCGAGTTTGCAAGGTTTGATATTTGCTTTAAGAGTAGTTTATCTAATCTACTTTGATCCTTAGAATTCTTGTTGTTATAGACATCTAAATCCGAGTTACTTACATTTTGATCAAAATTGGTAAGATCGGATGTCATGAATGTAGTTGCAATGGACTTTAACTTCTCTTTGTCCTCATCATTAAGTGATTCATAAAAATCACGGTCTTCTTTGAGCAGTCGATACTTCTCTTCATTACTCAATCCAATAAGTCGCTCTCTAATTGCAGCGTTTACATCATCAACGGCATCTTGATTGTCTCTCATAAATACCTTTTCAGACATTGAAAGAGAGATGTTGCCTAGATTCCGCTTCTCTTTAAGATACTTGATGGCAATTCCGTCTAAGTTTTTTTGTTCTTTAGTATCAAATGAGTTGTATGTTGGCGTAGCAGGCTGAAATTTCTCAGCATTTTTTAAGCGATCTGAAATCAAAATATCGATCTTTTCTCTTTCGTCTGAGCTAACACCGCTGTAAAAGTCGAATACATCATCCTCCAAATTCACACTGTTGCCCATGCCCTGCTGTTCCAAGTAAGAAGAAACAATATTGTCAACTTTTCTTCTTTTGTCAGAGCTGAGTTGTTGATAATAGTAATCATCCTCAGTTCTGATAGACCGAATCATATTACTAGTCATCTTTCTAACCCTAGCATTCACAATTTTGTCTATACGTTCCTTATCATCTTCACTTAAAGATTTGTATACAGCTAACTGTCTCTCTGTCAAAATAAGATCCACCTCAGACACAGATGAAGAGAGCATCCTTGAAATAATTTGATTAATTATCTCTGTTTCGCTACTATCAAAATTGTAATCATCTGTAAACAAAGAATTTCGTCCAGCTATGGTCCCTTCAGTAGAAACCTCAGAAATTATTTCACTCTTCGAGCGGACATTAAATCCATAGATATCATATTTTCCAGGACCTTCATCTCGATTTGATGACAAGTAGCCTTTAGTCTTGCCCATGAAGAAGAAGATGTCATCTTTATAAGAATTGAAAGGTATTCCTGCATTGTAAATTTCTGCGTTTTCAAACTTGGTTCCTCTTGCTATATAAATATCGAAACCTCCGAAACCTCTGTGTCCATTAGATGCAAAAAACAGCACCCTTTCATTTAAGTCATAAAATGGGGAAACCTCGTTAAATGGGGTGTTGATTTGATCTCCCAAATGGATTGGGGGACCCCAATTGTCTTCACCGGCATTGATGCTCATGTACAGATCTAGTTGCCCTAAGCCACCTTCTCTATCAGATGCATAAAAAAGTGTATCACCTCCAGGTGTAAGATTTGGGTGCTTGGAGTTAAACCCGTACTCATTGATGTTAAAGTTAAGCGCTTTAGGTTCCGTCCATCTTCCACCCACTAATTCGGACATATAAATGTGACAAACGTCTCCTAAATCTTCATCGCAATTGGTATAATAGAATTTGTTTCGATCCCTATTGAAAGAACCAGAGCCATCTCCATATTTAGTATTTATAACTTTTTCAAATCTGTCACCCGCGTCTAGTTCTTTCCAAACTCCGTTCTCTTGAGTAAACCTAAATAAATCGGCAAACGACTCACCATATTGATTGTCAACTAAACTTCCTTTACCACTGCTCCTTGCACTGGTAAGACAAACAATTTCATCTGACCCAATACTAAAAGCTGCATAGTCATTGTACTCCGAGTTTAACGGAGCCATCAATGGCGCAAACTTATGATCCGGATGGACCAATGTAATTTGATTCAAAGCCAATTGACACCCATCTATCTCAATTTTAGCTTGCTTATAGAATGATCTGTATTTATCACTTTCATGCAATTCGTTAGCAACCAAAAATTTCCTGAATGACTTAAAATTTTGAAGCGACTGATCATAGCGACCTTTCAGCTTTTGCATTGTTGCATAATAGAATCCTGCCAAAGGATATCTCACGTCTTGAGTTGACCCGATGGCTTCATAGTGATATTCGGCACTTTCATAGTCTTGTGTCAGCCTGTAACACTCTGCCAATTGGTACTGAGCTTTGATATTAGATGGGCTCTCGGATAATGCCTCCTTATAATACCTGATAGCACTTATTTACTGAGCATTTTTGAAATAATCATCACCTACAGTGATGAGATTTCGGACCATAATTTTATTTTCCTGTCCAGATGCAATTACTGCAAATAGAAATCCGAGTAGAAAAAAATACTTCCTCATAACTTCAAATTTTTTTTTATCCATTTCCTGTTAAAATAAAAGCACCCCATATTTTTGGATCACTGTATTTCTCTCTCATTTTTAGTTGAGCATATTTCAGTGACTCCATTACTTTGTTGGTTTCATTTAGTTTTTGATAAAACAAGATCATTAATTCACTTGATATTTTATCATCAATTCTCATTAGACTAGTAATTATATTTCTTGCCCCTGCTACTGTAAAAGCACGTTGTAAGCCATATATTCCTTCGTTATTTTCGGCTAAATCAGACCCAAATTCACAAGACGGCAAAACAACAAGCTGAGTTTTGCTTAAGTCTAAGTTCATTGCCTCATAAGTTGTTAAGATTCCGTCATTTTCTGGTATGGTGCGGATTCCTCGCATGTATCTAGCAAACGTTTCTGAGGCTCCGGCAAGATAGATTCCTGACCTAAAAAGTGGATTATCTATTGGGCTATGATTGGCTATAAAATTGTTTTGATCGTTGAAAAAGGCATGGGAATCTATATGCAATACGGTTGGATTATACGCTGATCTTATTTTCAATTCATTGGCATTATCCTTTAGATGAGATTTCACATGCCAATCTTCGCTCAATACCGTTTGAATACCTTGAATTTCTGATTCAGATTCAGGCATATCCTCCAAGTTTAACCTATCGTCACTTTCTTTCTGATTGTATGAAGGATTTCCAAACAGATACGATTTTCTATTGAAAATTTCCACTTCTGGTCTAAATAGGTCTTTAGATGCTGTAAGATAGGTCACGAAATACTTATCAATAAGATTCTCATTAGTTGGAGTTGTAAGAGCATTAGGGTTGACTTGATAAAATATCCCGTCAGGAATGACACGAACGACATTAACATCTCCGAGCTTTTGATCAATCGGATTCCAAAACAGATTATAGGTTGCATTCTGTTCTTGACCATTGATGATTGCATTTTTAAGTCTAGTAGAATGATCCAATTCAGTTTCTTCTTCAGACCCAAGCATGACAAAAGTTGGCTCATCCTGGCCATGCTGAAAAATGATTGCCAGATATCTCGTATTGTCAGTAAAACCAAATAGTGTCTCAACAGTCTGTGTTAACGATTTAAATTCTCTAATTCGAACCAATTTAATAATGGCTTCACCAGGCTTAACAAAAGCTTGAACACTTTTCCAATCCTTATCAACCTTATGTAGCGTCTCTTCAAAATTTGAGAGCTTAGATTCAAGATCCTTTTCAAGTCTATCTACTCTCGACTCTTCAAATTCAAGGTTGATATTCTGCTGAGCAAGCTCTTGTACCCCCATTTGGTAATAGCTCGCTAATAATCTTTTATCTGATTGCCATTTCCTGTATTTGGCTTTTAAATCAAGGTCATTGCTTGAGTCTACATGCTCTTGAATATTTTGAGAAGGGTTAAATAAGAACCCCTTTGTCTTAATTTGGAAATCAAATATTTGTTTTACCAATTCTGGATTCTCACTTAGTAGTTGAGATGCTACATAATTGTATCTATCTATATTTGATTTGATCCTATCGAAGAAGATGGCTCGTTCCTTCTCATTCATTATTGGAAATAATGTTCCAATTTGTCCAATTTGAATTTCAATGGATTTTCTAAAGAAATTTTCTGCTTCTTCGGTATTGCTCACTGCTAAGCTATGCATGCCCATGTACTCTAAGGCACTTGCATATCCTGGATGGTTAACACCTAAAACTCTTTCTCTAATCTCTACTGCTTCTCTGTAGAACCGATCCGCTTCTTGTTCCCTACCCAGTGAGCTAAATAGCACACCTACATTTATGAGTGTCGTAGCATAATTTGGATGATTCTTCCCATAGATTCTTTCATCAATTTCGAGAACTTCCATGTAGTATTTTTCAGCTTGAGCATTGTTTCCAAGCTTGCGTTCTACTCTTGCAAGATTATTTAAGGTATTGGCATAGTATGGATGAGTCGTACCAAACTTTACTTTGTAGGTTGCCAATGCATCAACGAATAAATCACGAGCTCCAACAACATCTCCAGACTCCAATGCAAGTGTTCCAAGATTATTCTTAGCAGTAGCGTAAAACGGGTGATCAGTGCCAACATTTTCTTCACTCTCACTAATTACTTCTTGGAACATTTGGCTAGCCTTTCGCACTTCACCCAATCTGTGATACATAATTCCTAAGTCATTTAAAGTCTCAATGATTAGAATATCTGCCTCATCTGGAATACTTCGCTTCAGCGCTAATACTTGAAGAAGTGTGCTTTCTGCTTCAGAAAAACGGCCCATACGTTCATAGAAAAGAGCCAAATGCTCTAAAGATTCTGCTCTTTCTACTGCATACTGATCTCCTAATGACTCATATATGGTAGAACTTAAGTTTATGAACTTCTCTCCTTCAGTAGGATCTCCTGTCAATATCAAGATTCTGCCTTTATGCATACTTATTTCAGCAAAATCCGGTGATAAATCATTTCCACTCGCTACAAGCTGATCATAGCAGTTATTATAGATGCTAAGTGCAAGGGTGTAGGATCCGGCCTCCTCATATAAGAGTGCCAACTTTGCTCTGGCAATCCAAAAGTCGGTTTTAGGACCCGGCAGCTCTCCCAGAATATCCAGAGACTTCTGTATGTATCTCTTGGCAAGATCAAATTCAACCTGATCGGTGTATAATATTCCCATATTAAGAAGTGCCATCGCATAATCTTTTTGATTAGGAATGCCTGCTTCTTCATGATATAGAATTGCAAGATTTAGGTTTCTTTCTGCTTCAAAAGCGTCAAGTAAGTTAAAGTTAAGAAACCCTAGATTGTTGTAGATTTTTGCACGTTGGTGATAGGTGAGATCGTCCACATAATTTTTAATTATATCATTAAAATTATTGGTGGCTTGCTCCCAATGATTTTGCTCCAAGTTTTCTTCAGCTTGGGCAATCAGATTATCAATGTTTTGCCCCAGACAAACATTAACAATCAATGAAAAAATTATACAGGCGGGTAAATTTCTCATCGTGGTGATTAATCTACTGCTAACCTAATCATTTAATAATCAAATGATAAAAACGGAATTGAAGTAAAGAAAGATTTTTTTGTAGTTAAAAAGGATTCGTCAACCTAGGCTTTAAATTTTCGATAAATAGCTTTCTTTGCGACACATAATACATGCTCATGATAGGAAAATTGAAGGTTTTTAATTCGATCACTCGACAGAAGGAGGAATTCAAGGCATTAAACCCTCCGCACGTGGGAATGTATGTATGCGGACCAACGGTCTATAGTAATGTTCACCTTGGAAATGTTCGTACTTTTTTAAGCTTCGATGTAGTTTATCGTTATCTCCAATTTATAGGATACAAAGTCAGATATGTTCGCAACATTACGGATGTGGGACATCTATCAGATTCAGGAGAAGATAAGATATCTAAGAAAGCTAAGCTAGACCAATTGGAGCCAATGGAGATCGTACAGCTGTATGCTAATGATTTTCATGATGTAATGTTATCATTTAATGCCATACCGCCAGATATTGAACCATCCGCTATTGGGCATCTGATGGAACAAGTAGAGATGACTCAAAAGTTGATTGAAAATGGATATGCTTATGAGTCCAACGGGTCGGTATATTTTGATGTTGAAAAATTTCATAAGGAAAACGATAATTCTTATGGAATACTTAGTGGAAGAAAGATTGAAGACTTATTAACTGAGACGCGTGATCTTGATGGAGGCAGTGACAAAAGAAGCCCACTTGATTTCGCTTTATGGAAAAAAGCAGCTCCTGAGCACATTATGAGATGGAAAACTGAATGGAGCGACGGCTTTCCAGGATGGCATCTAGAATGTTCAGTTATGAGCACCAAGTACTTAGGTGAGGAATTCGACATTCATGGTGGTGGTATGGATTTAAAATTTCCGCATCACGAATGTGAAATCGCTCAAAATGTGGGTACTCATGGTCATGGAGGAGCCAAATATTGGTTGCACACCAATATGCTTACTGTTAATGGTCAGAAAATGAGTAAATCGTTAGGTAACTCCTTTTTACCTCGAGAATTAATGAGTGGTGATCACGAATTATTGGATAGAGGTTATAGCCCAATGACCATTCGATTTTTTATGATGCAATCTCATTATGCTAGTACTCTTGATTTTTCCAACGAAGCATTAGAAGCAGCTAGAAAAGGATATGTCCGATTGGCCAATGGGATGCGAATCATGGAGGAAATGGAATGGAAAGAGGATGACGGGGAATTAAACGATAAGCAAGTAGAGCAAATCAGCAAGATGTTGGATAATCTCTATTATTCAATGAATGACGATTTCAACACGGCTTTAACAATAGGTCACTTATTTAATCTGGTTAAGAAGATAAACTCGTTGAATACTGGCCAGTTGAAATTCGGAGAAATTGGCGAAGAGTTGTTTACCAAAATGAAGGACACCTTCCTCGGATTTGCAAAGGATGTCTTGGGTCTAAAGGTTGAGGGAGATGTAGACTATCAAAAACTTATTGAAACCATTTTAGGTGAATATAAAGACGCAAAATTCAATCGTGATTTTGATCGAGTAGATAAGTTGCGTGCCGAACTAAAGTCCGAAGGAATTGTAGTAAAAGACATGAAGGACAAAATCGAATGGGCGTTTGAGGAGTGAATAGATTAGTCAGATCTTCTTCGCCTTTTCCCAATATTCATCCATTTCCTGGAGTGTCATTTCGCCAATGCTCTTACCATCTTTCTTAGATTCAGATTCTAAGTATTGAAATCGTTTGATGAATTTCCTGTTTGTGCGCTCTAGTGCCTCCTCGGGATTGATGTCAACAAATCTGGCATAATTGATAAGAGAGAATAATAGATCACCAAATTCTGAAGCTTGCAATTCCTTTTCTGATTCTGCTTCGAACTCACGCATCTCTTCTTTCACTTTTTCCCAAACTTGTTCCTGATTATCCCAATCAAAACCTACACCTCGGGCCTTTTCTTGAATTCGCATCGCCTTAACTAACGCGGGCAGTGACTTTGGAACTCCACCCAATACCGACTGATTCCCCTTTTCCTTAAGCTTTATTTTTTCCCAATTCGCTTTCACTGTTTCTTCATCCTCAGCATTTACATCTCCATAAATATGAGGATGACGTCTTACCAGTTTCTCGCATACTGAGTTCAATACGTCAGCAACATCAAAGGATTTTTTTTCATCACCAATGCGTGAATAGAAGACCATATGAAGCATTAGATCACCTAGTTCCTTTTTTACTTCCTCCAAATCATTTTCGATAATCGCATCAGAGAGCTCGTATGTCTCTTCGATGGTTAAATGTCTTAGCGTCTCCATGGTTTGTTTCTTATCCCATGGACAATTCTCACGGAGCTCGTCCATAATGGTCAATAACCTATCAAATGCATCAAGCTTTGCTTGTCTATTGAGATCTGGAGAAGAAAGTGATTTTTTTGACATAAGAATGGAATTGAAAAGAGGCGTTAATTGTTGACCATCTACAGCCGCAAATTGGCTAATTTTGTATCAAAATCGGAACGAATGCAGGTAGTATTATTAGGAATTGGAATTTTCGCTTTGTTTTTTGTTGGGTTATCTATCCGCATTTTGTTAAAAAAAGACGGAGAATTTAAGGGGACATGCGCTTCTCAGAACCCTTACTTAAACAAAGAAGGTGCGTCTTGCGGATTTTGCGGAAAAACTGTCAAGCCAGGTGAGGACTGTGGCAATCCGGATTCAGAGGTGAATAAGGTTCTAGCGAAGTTCTGATTTAAGACTTTCTACTTTTCGCGACATTTCTATATTTGCGCACCGCTTAAAACACTGAACATTTTGACACTAATCAAATCAATATCCGGCCTGCGTGGAACGATAGGTGGAAAAGCCGGAGATAATTTATCGCCCTTAGATGTTGTCAAGTTTGCAGCAGGCTATGGAGCCTGGCTGAAAGATGACCACAAAAACCCTAAAGTTGTTATTGGGAGAGATGCAAGACCTTCTGGTGCTTCATTTACCCAACTAGTTGCCAATACACTAATCAATCAAGGGATTGACGTAGTTGATCTTGGATTGAGCACTACGCCTACCGTGGAGATGGCAGTAATTGCCGAAGGAGCACAAGGAGGTATAATTTTAACTGCGAGTCACAACCCTGCTGGGTGGAACGCACTTAAATTACTCAATAGCCAAGGTGAATTTATCTCAGGGGAAGAAGGTAAAAAAGTGCTTGAGTACTCAGACTCAAAAGACATTGAATTTGCTCAAACGCAAAAGTTTGGAACATTAACTAATAATGATTTTTATATCGATCATCACATCGAGCAAATATTTAATCACCCGTTAGTAGATGTTGATGCAATCAAAAGTGCCGGTTTCAAAGTAGTTGTAGATGCCGTAAATAGTACTGGCAGCGTTTCAATTGTGCCTATGCTGAAGCAGCTGGGAGTAGAAGTAAAAGAACTCTTTTGCGACCCAACTGGAAATTTTCCTCACAACCCTGAGCCTCTTCCTGAAAATCTGCAGCAAATCTGTGGGGAGCTTGAAAAGGGTAATTACGATCTGGGTGTAGCAGTAGATCCTGATGTTGATAGGCTCGCACTTATTTGTGAAAATGGAGAACCATTTGGGGAAGAATATACTCTTGTGGCTGTCGCAGATTATGTTCTTTCAAAAAAGAAAGGCAATACTGTATCTAACCTTTCTTCAACAAGGGCTCTTCGAGATATTACTGAAAAGCATGGTTGTGAATACAATGCCTCGGCTGTAGGAGAAGTTCATGTGGTCAACAAAATGAAAGAGACCAATGCAGTAATCGGTGGCGAAGGAAATGGTGGTGTCATTGTTCCAGACTTACATTATGGACGAGATGCATTAGCAGGGTTAGCATTGTTTTTAACTCACTTAGCCAACTTTGGTAAGAGTACTTCAATGCTTCGAGCTACTTATCCTAATTACCATATATCAAAGAATAAAATTGAGCTTACTCCAGAGATAAATGTCGACGGTGTACTTGAGGCAATTAAAGAAAAATACAAGGGTCAGCCAATTAATTTGGTCGATGGAGTAAAAATAGAATTTGATAAAGAGTGGGTACAATTACGAAAATCCAATACTGAGCCGATTATTCGTATTTTTGCAGAGTC
>CAZWLS010000079.1:0-14271 GCA_964634415.1 uncultured Roseivirgaceae bacterium
CCTCTTTTAGCAAGCTCGATGTGAGCTGCTGCAAGGTTGTTGTGCGCTTGCCACATTCCAGACTTGTCAGCAGCAGCTTTGTAGATTGCAGCTTTTTCTTCAAGAGAAGGAGTAAGCGTTGCACTGAACATCAACTCTTCAATTGAAAGTGTATCTGCATCTGCTTCACCATCAGTGATAGCTTTAGCAAGTACAGCTATTTCCGCGTTAGATTTTTTAGGCTTAACAGTTAAAACTTCTGTTTTAGCAGATCTTAAACCTGGGTAAACATCTTTGAATACTTTCTTGTATGTAGAAAGCTTTTTCATTTCTTTCTCTTTCTCAACGAAAGAACCAGAACCATTAATGATGTTGTTGTACTGTGCTTTCTCCTCATCGCTGATGCCATCGTAAGAAGCTAAAGCCCCTTTGAATGCTCCCCAATCTTGTACGATTGGCTTAAGGATGAAGTCAATTGAATCAGCAGCACCTTTATAATCATATCGGTCCATTCTGTTTCTGTAGTACTTCTCGATAGTTGCAGCTCTATCTTCAGATAGATCGCTGTTTACTGTTTCAGTACCTTCTGGTGAGTGAGTACCAGTAATAGTAACTGTTCTTGTAACATTCTTTTCTGCAATGAAACCACTTAGCATGTCTCTTCTTGAAGCATTAGACTCGCCATCATAAGAAAGAGAAGTTCTAAGATTAGATCTTCCTTGATCGAAGTAGAAGTCAACGTTAGTAGGAATTAATTCTTCTTTATCGTTGTAACCGTGATCTGCATATGATACTAGAGCAACATCTTTAACCCATCCAGAAGTCATGATTAAACCTTGAGCAACTGCTAATCTTTCAGTTTCTTTAGTTTTTCCGTTCTTAAGATCTGTTGCAACACCCTGAACATAAAGAGTTCCTGGATTCATACCATCTTGGTATGGGAATGTGAAGTTTGCAGCTTTTCTTGAAGCAGTACTTGAGCTATTTGGAAAATCAGAAGCTGTAAATTCTACAGATCCAACAGCAACTTCCTGATCACCGTACACATAAATAGTGTTTAGTGTGAAGCTTGTGTTAGAAGGAAGAATTTTTGGAGGAAGCTCAGCGCTAATCTCGAATGGAACGTTTCCACCATGTACTTCAAGTGGGTTAGGATTAACTTGAAGATCATTCTCCTGAGCCAATTTTATCATTTTATCAAGCTTACATCCTGAGAGTAAAATTACTCCCGCTGCGAAAGCCATGGCTAGGTTAAATTTTTTCATTTGATTCAGTTTTTTAATTGTACAAACAATAAATAGTATAATTCTTAGTTTATAGTGCACGCAAAATTAATCGAAATTATCATTTTCATGTACAATTGAACCAACTATCTAATAGTTGTATTGATTATCTTTGTACTTATATTTAAAGGATGCAAGAATATTTAGAAAAATATGCGTTTGGAGTTTGTACTCGATTAGGTGAGAAATTACGTATCCCAACATCAAGTATTCGCTTATTCTTTATTTACACCTCTTTTTTGACCTTTGGAAGTCCAGTTATTGTGTATTTAGGATTGGCTTTCGTAATGAACTTCAGAAAATTGCTTAGACGAAGAAATAATACACTCTGGTATTATTAATTAATCAAATCACTGTATTTCTTGTTTCTCTTGATGAAATATTCGTAGATCATCAGCTTAGATTTAGGCGCTAGTGAGACTAAATCTCTTTTTCTTAGCATTTTCGTAAAACGGATAAGAACTGAGAGGTGAGCTTTGAATACGGACAGTGCATGTCTCGGATTGCCCTCAAAAGTGAACTTGATTGCAGCAATCCAATCCAGAACTATCCTTGCCGGGAACTTGAGTATTAGCTTTAGGACGGGCAAATTCTTGATCAATAGATACAACCCGTTTCTGAAATTCAAGTAAGTCTTAAATGGACTTGATTTGGACAATGTGCCGCCTCCTACATGATAGACGGTTGAGTCCGGAATACACTTAATCTTATGACCGAGACTATGTATGCGCCAGCATAGATCTATCTCTTCCATATGAGCAAAGAAATCTTTATCGAAACCTCCTGCTTCAAAAAATACTTTGGATCGTATCATCATGCATGCGCCAGAAGACCAGAAAATATCGATTGGTGTATTGTATTGACCTGAATCAATTTCTGTTTCATTAAAGATCCTTCCTCTACAAAATGGATATCCTAGGAAATCGATAAACCCTCCACATGCACCGGCGTACTCAAATAATGACTGGTGATTGAAGTCCTTGATTTTAGGCTGGCAGGCTGCATAATCTTTGTTTGAGTCGAGGAATGATTCTAGGCTTACAATCCAATCTTTAGTTACTTCTACGTCAGAATTTAAAAGAAGGAAGTATTCTGCTTCAACCTCTCTTAAGGCCATATTGTAACCACCTGCGAATCCGTAATTTTTTTCAAGAATGATCGTTCGGACATCAGGAAAAGTACTTTGTAGATAGGGGATAGAGTCGTCAGTTGAGGCATTGTCTGCAACTATAATTTCAGCATTAGATGAATAGTTTATTACTGATGGAAGAAACTTTTCAAGATATGCTCTTCCGTTGTAATTAAGTATGACGATTGCAGTTTTACTCATTTACATCATCCCCGAAAGATCCATGCCTGGGATATTTGGAATCATTCCTTCCGTCGATTTTTTTATATGTTCTTTGGCTTTAAGATCTGCCTCACTTACAGCTTTATTGACAGCTGCGATTATGAGATCTCTCATCATATCTTTATCCGTAGCATTAACAAGGCTTTCATCTATTTCGAGTCCTACCAATTCTTTGTTTCCATTTGCGGTAGCTTTAACCATTCCGCCTCCTGACTCTCCAACTACAGAAATATCCTTGAGCTGATCCTGGGCCTCTTTCATCTTAGATTGCATCTCCTTCACCTTGCCCATCATTTTCATCATATCAAACATAGCCTTCCTATTTTTTTATCAATGCAAAAGTACCTCTTTGCTTCCTTTTATTACCGTCTGCTGTTTCAAAGATTATTTCATACAAATAAGTTCCTTCGCTCACTAATGATCCATTTAACGTGCCATCCCAACCAGGAGAGGGTTGATCTGATGTATAAATGAGTTGCCCCCATCTGGAATAAATATTTGTTGTGGCAACTTCGGTAGGTAGTCCGTACAATTCGAGCGTATCATTAAGTCCATCACCATTGGGCGTAAAGGCAGTGGGTACATATACAACTAATTCGTACCGTACGGTAGCGGCGTTTGACTTTAAAGTAGTGCCATCCGCATACACAGATGTTGCTGTGATGAATTGTCTAGGGCTGCCATCTTTTGAATTCAATTGCACAACGAATTCTTGTGATGGAATAACATCTTCAGTCTGAGAGAAATCATTTCCAGATTGGTAACGGTTTTCCGGGTTGTCACCCAGTGAATTATTTGGAGGGACGAATTCTACACGATATTGATTGGTTGTCTCTAGAGATGCACTAACAAATGGTGGATTCGTTTCAGCAGTATATAGTATTTGGTCGCAACTATCTACATAATCGATTTTGTAAAAGTACTTCCTCCCATTAGAGCCTATTATATCTGTGAAAGATCCCGTTTGCGAAGATTGCAACTCAAAAGGATCATCTTCAAGTCTTCTATAAATCTGGAAAACCCCGGAATTTACATTGTCTAAGTTTATATAAACACCAGAACTATCATAAGACGAATAAAGAGATTCAAATGGGGATAAGGAAAGGTCTGATGATTCTGCACAAAAATCATCACTAAAAACAGATGAACCATTGCATGGGTCAAAGGCCTCTACGTTAATACAATAACTGTCTCTGGAGAAAGGAACGTCTCCAAATACTAAGTTTGTGTCGCTTAAAAAACCATCGAATACAGTTGTAGTACCTGATTGAGATAAGTTTATCCGGTAATTGGTAAGTGTGTCAATTGCATCTAAGGTTAAGTAGAGCGTGTAGACGTCTTTACACGATTCTTTAATGGATGCATTTTGAATGTTAGGGGAATTAAGCGAAGGGATCGGTATTATTTCTTCAAAAAAGGTAGAGCAAACTTCATCTGCATTGTCAAAGAACCCTTTTATACCAATTGCCTGATTTTGATTGCTTGAATAGGTATGGGTGGCAGACTGTGCATTTAATAAGGTGGCAGAGTCTGTTGTGTTGAAATAAACCCTAATGCTGTCATAGTAACTATCATTGGACGTTACAGAAACCTCAAATCCGTTACACTTCTCTAATTGTATGATGGGTTTTCTTGAAGCAAATGCTTCGACAAATAGCGTATCAGCTTTGTCTTCAACATCATCTTCACCAATTACTTGTACAATTTGATAAACTCCCGGATCCTGGTAAGTGAATGTTTGACTATTTGTGATCCCAGCGCCTTCGAAATAGTAGTACTGCCTTGTAATTGCACCAAAAGTGTCATGTTCTGTGATATTTACAGTCATTGGACTACACCCTCTATCGAATTCGACAGAGAATCGTCCTTTACTACTAAAGACTTGGGCTTTAGAAATAATTGGTATTAAAAAGAGTAATAGAATGTAACTCCAGCAGCGCATTTATCGGTTTGAGAACAACTTCCGTAAAGTTAACCTTTAAAATGCTGTATTATTTTATCAACTTTCATAGGATTTTGTTCGCCAGATTGCATGTTCTTGAGCATATACTCCCCAGACGCCATCTCATTATCACCTATTATAAGTGTAAACGGTGTTTGTATTTTATCAGCGTAATTAAACTGCTTCTTAATCTTATCTGAAGTGGGGTAAAGATCAGCTCTTATGCCGGCTGCTCTTAAGTCCATTACAACCTTTTGTCCATGCTTTAAATTTTCTTCGCCGAAGTGTACGATCAAAATGTCTAAGGGCTGAGTGACTTGTTCTGGAAAAAGACTTAATTCTTCCATTACATCATAAATTCGATCCAATCCGAATGAAATTCCAATTCCCGAAATACCATTAAGCCCAAATACTCCTGTGAGGTTGTCGTATCTTCCACCACCACAGATACTTCCCATCTTGACACTTGTTGGCTTTACTTCATAGATTAGTCCTGTGTAATAGGAGAGGCCTCTTGCCAAAGACAGATCTAATTCAATTTGAAGATTTTTGTTGTTGAATTGCTCAAGGTTTTCGAAATACGATTTGATTTCTTTTACGCCCTTATTTTCAGGATCTATTTCCTCTATTTTGGTGATTATTTCTTGCTGATCACTAACAGAAAACAACTCCATAACTTCCTGTATTCTGTTGTTATCTCCCCCAAGTGCAACGACATTTTCAATAACTTTTTCCTTTCCTATTTTGTCCAGTTTATCTATTTCAGCACAAAATGGTATCGCCTTTTCTTTTAGTCCAACATGATCGGCAAGAAGAAACAGTACATCTCGATGGTTTATCTTGATCACGTAGTCCTTAAGTTTCAAATCATTGAAAACATCATTGAACAAGAGTGTAAGCTCTACCTCATTCCAAACGCCATTGCTACCAATGATGTCGGCATCACACTGATAAAACTCTCTATAGCGTCCTTTTTGAGGTCTATCGGCTCTCCAAACTGGTTGAATTTGAAATCGTTTGAATGGAAAGGAAATATCATTTTGATTCATTACCACGAATCGAGCAAAAGGCACAGTAAGGTCATATCGTAAACCTTTCTCGCTAATCTTAGTAGTCAGGAGCTTACTTCCTGCTTTAATGTCATCCTCAGAAGTTTTGCTAAGGTAGTCGCCGGAGTTTAGGATTTTGAAAAGTAGTTGATCTCCTTCATCACCATATTTACCAGTTAGGGTACTTAAGTTTTCCATTGCTGGAGTCTCTAGTTGACTAAAGCCATAGCGGATAAAATTTTGTTTAATTTTTTCAATTATGAAGCTACGTTTCGCTGAAACTTCAGGGCCAAAATCACGAGTACCTCTGGGTAGAGAAGGCTTACTTTTAGACATTGAGAATTCGTTTTGGACAAAACTACATAATAACCTAAATTTGCGGCTCATTTCAAGTAAGAAGACCAAGAAAATGGCCGTAACAAGATTAGAAAGAAAAGGAAGAAAAAATAAAAATGTCGCTAAGAACAGAGTGAACACTATGAAGCGTTTAAATACTGTTCCTTCAATTAAAAACGTCGACATTGAAGAGATAAAGGCTGAATTTGCTAATAAGGCAAAATCGAAAAAAGCTGAACCAAAAGCTGAAAAAGCTGAAGCTCCTAAAAAAGAGGCGGCTCCAAAAGCTGAGGTTGCTGATGCTCCAAAGAAAGAAGCAAAAAAGGCAGCTCCTAAAAAAGCAGCTCCTAAAGCTGAGAAAAAAGAGGCTACACCAAAAGCTGAGAAGAAAGAGGCTGCACCAAAAGTTGAGAAGAAAGAAACTAAAAAGGCAGCTCCTAAAAAGAAGGCAGCTCCTAAAAAGACTGAGGATAAGTAATTATCCTTATTATCAAGCCAAACAGAACCTTCCCTTTGTGGAAGGTTTTTTTATGCATAAAAAAAGCACTGAACAAGTCAGTGCTTAGGTGATTAGGTGAAAATGGGTATTATTCAGTAATTCTCTTTCTAATACCTTTCACCTCTAAGGTAATATCTCTCATTGAAGACTTGGTCAAAATAAAGTCCGGATCACTTTCCATCTTCTCTTCAATATCTTGTAGATCTCCTTTGTAAAGTCTGTCAAGTATTGAAAGTTCGGTGATCATATCTGCAATAGTATCATCAAAAGGGAGGTCTTCAAGTACTTCTATTATATCGAGTAATGCTTGTTCTTCACCAAGTACAATTTTCACTAATGGTTCTAGAAGAAGTTGATTCTCCTCTGTGTCAGGAAAAGATTCTAAGGTTATTACAGCTTGATACAATCCTTCGACGAAACTTCCAGTCAAAGCAAGACCAGCCATAGTAAGATGGTGATCTTCCTCCATTTTTAAACTGGTTTCTAAAAAGAGTCTTCCTAGAATACGAGAAATTTCGTCCTCATTTTGAGAAGCAATATGTCCTCTAAATTCATTTAGGTCATCTTCATTATATATCGCCGAATCACCTAAGAATTCAGCCATGCCATGTGAAGCTCTTAAGTAATCGATACAATCTTCTTCATGTCCGTATGCAGCCAGGTAACTAATGTCAGATGCATAAATACCCATATTTAAAGCCATTTTATCTCTATTGCTTTTGTATGACTCTATTTTATCAAGCGCATTGATGTGGGCTTTATCAAATTCTGCACCAATTGATTTTAAAGTAAAAGGCACTAATGATGGATCAGGAAGGTCTTCCAAGAGTTTTTCTAAATCATGTATGGTTTTTTCTTCCTGCAATTCCTCCTTAGATTTTTCATTCTCATTGGATGTAGATCCACTACAACCGACAATTAGCGCGGCTAGTGTTAAAATGAATAAGGTTTTCGTCGATGACTTCATAGGTTATTTTTTGTCGGTTCTTAGGTCAAGTTTAATGTTTTTTGAATTAAAATGACTCTCTTGTGTGATTAAAAATAAGGTGTTTTGTAAATAAACCGTTGGTGCTTTATTAGATGCCGATATCATATAAAATCCCATTAGGGTCGTACATTTCATCATCTAAAAACACTTCAACCTTTGAGAAAAAAGTATCCGGAAATGTAAGGACAGTAGTTGTAAAAGCACCTTTGTTTAGAAATAGGTCTACTGACGCATGATCAATCAATATATCAACAGCTGCCGTTTCTTGAGAGTAGTCGGATGATAATGGTATTTCGGATACATTCTCCGATGCAAGAGCTGAGCCATTTATTTTAATGTTGTTTTCTGATTTGTTCCATGTAATACGCAATTCAGATGTGTTATCACTTATGATAATTTCCATTTTGTTAAACGCCTTGTTAACATTGAAGCTGTACCAGGAAGGACCGTCGGTAAATAGTCGATTTAGCTTTGCCCTTCTTTTTCCAACTATCTCATTACTAAACGATTCTGCTAGGAACAGTTTTAAAGCTTCACCATCGAATATTATTGAACGGGGAGTAGTGAAAGTAGGAAGCTGTTCATTGGTGGATGCGTTTTTCGCAAGAAAAACTGCTTCATCATTTGTTTTGAGTACTACACCTTTTCTTGCAACGATCCCTTCATAGTTAACAATTTCGCTATCACTACTAAATGTGTCACCATTAAATTGACCCAATTGATAGTAGATCGATTCTCCTTGCATAAGCAATATCCATTGCTCATTTTGCTTTATTAAAGCTGCACGACTTAAATCTATAGCTGTAGCTATAGAAGGTTTCTCTTGCCATTCAATCAAATTAGTTGAAGTATGAATGGAGATGTTACTGCCATTGGCAATAGTAAGTATCCAAATTTCTAAATCATCATTCCAGATGATTGTTGGGACTCCTTCTGATTGGATTACTGGATTATTTGTATAGTCATTCCACTGTAAGCCGTCAGCGCTATGACTCATGTGGATAGCGCCGTCCAAATTTTGGAAAGAGTACCAGGTAGCATTTAATCCAGAAAAGTTCCTTTTATCCCAAACGATCTCCCCAATACCATCGGTTTTGGTTGGGAAAGATATTTCAGGGGTCCATGACAAGAGATTTGTGCTGCTAAGGTGTCCCCATTCATCAGTTCCTGTTGTATAAAATAGATGATACAACGTATCTGCCTTAAGCAGGCTGACCGGATGATTGTCTTGCCCATGGTTTATGAATGCGTGAAAACCTGATGGTCTATATGTACCATCAGGAATTTTCTGTCTTTGTTCTTCAGAAGATGTACTGCAGCTTAAAATCAACGCTGATAAAAAGACAATAGCTAGTTTTTTAATCATACAGGAAAGTTAGGTAGAATCTATTTCCGTTTCAAAATCAAGGATGAAATAAGCGTGACAATAAGACCAACAGGAAATATTTCTGTAAAGGTCATGGCTGCCATTACATGTGGTTTTTTATAGCTGTCCATCCACTCATTCATTTCATTGATCTCTTTTGTTTTCTCATCTTGAGTAGCATCTGACTGCTCTATTAATTCTATTTGAGATAGTCGGTATTTGTCAACGAACTCTGGAGCAAAATTTGGCATATAGATCATCCAGCCTGCTACATAAACTATTGACGCTACCAAGGTGATTCCTAAGCCATTTAGAAATGCTTCTTTGAATGATAGCGAACCCTGTTCATCTCGAATTCTTTTGATCCCTAGAAAAACAGCTGTTAATGCTGCAAGCATTATGGCGTAGCCAATTACTTCACCAATAGCGAAATCAGGATTTTCACTCATTCCTATTGTGAGAAACCAAGATCCTACAATTAAGCCACCGCTTATTAATCCGTATTTTAAAGCAATTTTAGTTTTCATGTTTTTTATTTTCAAACCACGATGAATTAGATGATTTTAATCTCATCCTTTCGGGTGATTTAGCAATTTTCATTCTTTTGGGCTATCAATCAATGCTAAATCGCGCGCTTTTTGAATGGCTTGAGTTCTTCGCTTGACGTTTAGCTTTGAATAGATATTAGAAATGTGAGTTTTAGTCGTATTTAAAGAAACAAATAGTTTATCTGCAATCTCTTGGTTAGATAGGCCTTCAGCTAACTTTTCCAAAACTTCTAATTCTCGGTTACTCAAACCGAGTTTATCTCCATCATATTTATCGGTGCTTTTTTTCTTGTAAATGCTCGATCCAAGCCAAATACCGAAAATAAGGAAGAGTATTCCTATGCTTGCCCCATAGAAATCTAAGTTAAACTCTCGTACGATGGTTTTATACTGAATCACCTGAAGTATGACCATTAGTAATCCCATCACACCTCCATATATCCAGTAGATTCTATTTAACTTATGAAGCTTTTTCAATTTCTTTTTTAATTTTCAGCTACCAAATTCCACTCCTAATGTTAAGAAAAATCGCTTATATCGTCGCACGAATTGCTGCTGCTTTTATTATGGGACAGACGCTGTATTTCAAATTTACTGGTTCTCCAGAATCGATGTACATCTTTAAAATGGTAGGGATGGAGCCGTGGGGAAGGTGGCTCATTGGAATACTTGAGTTAATTGCCTCGATTTTACTATTAATCCCTCGAACGGCCTGGGCAGGGGGTATTTTAGCTGTTGGATTAATGGTAGGAGCTATTGGGATGCATCTTACAATATTAGGAATTGAAATAATGGAAGACAAAGGGCAGCTTTTCTATTATGCACTCATTGTTTTCTTGAGTGGTCTTTTCGTGGTAGTCCATAATAGAGACAAAATTCTAAACGAAGTACTTCCTAAAATCATCAATAAAAAATGAAAAACATTTGGATTATGGCGATCTTCTTGATTGCCTGTGGAGATTCAAATAGTTTGGTTTCTGCCGGTGATAGCCAGATTCCAGGCGGAGCTACTCTGCAAGATTACCCTGGAGTGCCAGGTCTTCAAAAAGCTGTTTTAAAGTCGGGGGATATTACAATAGGTGAGGGTGACTTTCTTAATGGGAAGTATCATGGTACTTGGACAAGTTTCGGCTCAGATGGCAGACTTCAGTCAATCACTTCGTATTATAAAGGAAAGAAACAGGGAGTTCAGCTTGTTTTTGATAATACCGGATATGTTCAAATAAAAGCTTCATATTTCGACGACCAACTTAACGGAGAATATCTTGTCTACAGTCGTCGAACAATTATCGAGAGGAGGCACTATTCTGGAGATCAGCCTAATGGACTGCAAGAAAGATTTTATGCCAATGGCGTGAAAATGGAAGAGAAAAACATGGTGAATGGCAAAATTGATGGTACTGCTCGTTGGTTCGATGAACAAGGTAACCTAACCATTGAATACGAGTACGAGATGGGGGAGCTTGTCAATGACTGACCTTCTCAAATCGCAAGAGATTGGAGATTATTGAATTGTATCTGTTGGTACCTCTGGATTAAAGAATAAAGTTGAGATACATCCAGAGGATGTAGAATCTGCAGTAAGAATTAAACTTATACCACTGAACTGTACTCCAAAGGTTTCACAAACTATTTCTCCTTCTTCGTCCATACATAATCTCAGCGAACTTCCGCCACTCCAATTTCCACGCTCCACAGCCAATCCCCTCTGAAAGGAGTAAGTGTTGTCAGCGTTTAATTCTAATTGATAGCATGAGACATCGTCACATTCGAGTTGCGTAGTCCCATTTCTAGCTTCCTCTTGACAATTTTCGACTAATTCACTAGATGCAATCCAGATGCCTATAAAATTACCGGTGTTGTCATCATCACTACATCCGATCATCCAGAGACTCAATATCAATAAGAATGGAACTATTTTCTTCATATTGTAAAAATATATCAAATCCTCGCAATAATATTGTCTTCTATATGGCAGGAATGGCGTTTTCAAGTATGAGGGTGGGTAAAAAATACCGCCTCATCAATTATGGTGAGACAAGTGAGTTTGTATTAATTGAAGTAATGGGCAGGAATGACTATAAGCTTAAAGATCTTTTTTCAATGGAAAATTATCTAATGAGCGATCTTATAAAGTTTGGCAAAGGCGAGGATTTTGAGCTTCGCGAAATATATTAGTTACCTATGAAAAATCTTCTAATTCTATGTGGTGGGCAATCTCCAGAACATGAAATTTCATTGCGATCAACACGAAACGTTTTGAATGCGATAGATTCCACAAAGTATAATGTGCTACTAGTAGGTATTAGTAAAAAAGGAGAATGGAGGCATGTTGAAAGAACGGATATAGCGGGAGATGAGATAACTACTCAGGGTAAAGTTTTATCAATATCACCGGGGGCTAAAGAACCATTTAATGTAAATGGAAAGTCAATTGGAATGGTTGATGTTATCTTTCCCATTTTACATGGACCAAATGGCGAGGATGGTACGATTCAGGGATTAATTAGACTTTTGAATATTCCTTTTGTGGGGCCGGACGTACTTGGTTCTTCAGCTTCGATGGATAAGGATGTTACGAAAAGGTTGCTTCGAGATTCTGGGATTAAGGTCGCAGATTGGATACTTATTCAAAAAGGAGGAGAGATACCTAGTTACAATAAGGTAAAGGACACGTTAGGTGGAGTTGTTTTCGTTAAGCCGGCAAATATGGGATCTTCTGTTGGAGTTAGTCGAGTATCTGATAGTGAGGAATGGCTTTCTGCAGTGGATGATGCGTTCAAATATGATAGAAAAGTACTTGTGGAGAGACAAATTGAAGGGAAGGAGTTGGAGTGTGCTGTTTTGGGAAATGATTCTCCCAAGGCAACTATTGTTGGCGAAGTGCTTTCAGGTAATTTTTATTCTTACGAAGAGAAATATGATTCTAGTTCAGTAGCTGAGGTTAGTATTCCGGCTCAAATAGATGAACGATATTTCGATGATTTAAAAACGACAGCTATTGAAGCATATAGATCGCTTAATTGTGAAGTGATGTCTCGAGTTGATATGTTTTTAACCACTCAAGGTGATATCTATGTAAATGAGATAAATACCATCCCTGGATTTACCAGTATTAGTATGTATCCAAAGCTTTGGGAATATGAAGGAGTTCAATATTCTGAGCTCCTAGATCAGTTGATTGACCTATCCATAGAACGTCATAATTCATAAATACTTTTGAACTATAGCCTCCACTTTTAACTTAATATTTCATGGATTATTGGGAGTTGATAAAAAATTCTTATTCGGGGTATGCAAACTACCTTATGAATGAAATATCGAGGCCAGGCTGGCATAATTACTTTTACTGGCTAATAGCTGTTTCCTTATTTTTTCTTGCACTTGAGTGGATGAAGCCATGGAGAGAAAATCAGTCGAGATTTAGAAAAGATTTCTGGTTAGATTTCTTCTATATGTTCTTCAATTTTTTCATTTTTTCATTGATCATATTTAATGCTGCATCTAATGTAGTGGTAGAGTTTTTTAATTTCGCATTAGCTTCTATAGGGATAGAGAATTTGTTGGCTTTTGAAGTTATGAGCTGGCCTACTTGGGCTCATTTATTGATAGGATTTTTTGTTCGGGATTTTGTGCAGTGGTGGACGCATCGATTACTTCATCGAGTTCCATTTTTGTGGGAGTTTCATAAAGTCCATCACAGCGTAAAAGAGATGGGCTTTGCTGCTCACTTGAGATTTCACTGGATGGAAACGGTTGTTTACCGTACCATAGAGTATTTACCTCTGTCTTTGATTGGTATTGGGTTAAGAGACTTTTTTGTTATTCATATTTTCACACTAGCAGTTGGTCATTTCAATCATTCTAATTTTCAAATCAATATTGGATTGCTAAAATATGTTTTCAACAATCCTCAGATGCATATATGGCATCATGCGAAGGCGCTGCCAAGTGAACGAGGATATGGAGTGAATTTTGGATTAACGTTAAGTATTTGGGACTACTTGTTTAGAACAAACTACATTCCATCTGATGGGAAAGATGTTGAGCTGGGATTTCCAGGTGATGAAGAATTTCCTCAAACTTTTGGAGGGCAGATTTTACATGGATTTAAAGGACATGTCTCTCAAGACTCATCCAACCGCCACCGTTAATAACTTCGAATCCTTGAGCTTTCAGCATTCTTTTTGCCGAACCACTTCTTACCCCGGACGCGCAGCAAGTAATTACAGGTTTGTTTTTATCCAACGAGCCAATTTGCTTTGGTAAGCTCTCTAAAGGTATGTTAACTGATTTTCTGATATGTCCACCTTCAAATTCTACCTCTGAACGAACGTCTACGATGGTAGCATCTTCCTTTAAGAACTTCTTTATTTTTTTATTTTTTCCGGTGAGTATTCCTAGCATGGTCTTTTTTTTCAAAATTATTAAACCAATCGTAAGTGACAAATATCTGCCACTTACGATTGGCGAAGATCAATACATTAGTTTTCAGAACTGAAAGGGTCACTCCACTTTTCATTCGTATAAACATCGTTACCTGAAAGTGTTTTTATAAAAGCAATAATCGCATTTTTTTCTTCTTCAGTTATAGCTAAATTTTGCGGATTTCCACCAGGATTTAGCCTTCTGTCTAAGCCATCAACATTATCAGGAATGTTATTGTAATGTTCCAATACCATACCCAGATCTTCTGTGAAACCGGTATGCTAATGGTCCCATGATGCATACCGGTTTCACAGAAGATCTGGGTATTGTAATGTTCCAATACCATACCCAGATCTTCTGTGAAACCGGTATGCATCATGGGACCATTAGCATTTCCGTTTGAATTAAATAGATCTCTTAAAGTCGGTGATCTTGTTACATCGTTATCTATTTCATTAGGATTTGACAAAGAGGCTACTATTCCATTATTTCTGCTATTGGG
>CAZWLS010000080.1:0-13999 GCA_964634415.1 uncultured Roseivirgaceae bacterium
CGATAGATTTCAATTTTACCGGCTATGGTATCACCATTTAGTGTTACTAAATATTCGTTTTGAGCGCTTGCAGTTCCTGCAATACCAACCATTAGAAGAGATAAAAGAAATTTCATGCTTGAATTTTTCGTGAAGTTATTTCATTATTAACTCTTATTGAAATGTAATTACTTATACAAAATGTGAAAAAATAAAACCTTTCGATGATGGTGTCGTTTCTATTTTTTATACATTTAGTGAATTAATGTAAATCTTAACTTATGAAGGGAACCAATCTTGGTGAATTCGAAGAAGTAGTGTTGCTAACTATAGCATCACTCATGACAGAAGCATATAGCGTGAATATAGTTGACGAAATAGCTTTGGTAACAGGTAGGAAGACAAAGCTCGGTGTCGTACATGCTGTTCTCAATAGATTAGAAAAAAAAGGACTAATAACTTCAGAACTAGGAGAGCCAACCAAGGAGCGAGGCGGAAGGAGAAAACGCTTTTTTCACATTTCACATGCGGGCAAAGTTGCGCTTATGAGATCGAAAGAGCAACGAGATAGGCTTTGGAGCAATATTCCAGAACTTGTTTTTCAAGGCATAAAATGAGCGACCGAAGGGAAATACCGCCAAAGTGGATGAATTGGCTTCTCGAACTCTATTGTTCCAAGGAGATATTGGAGGATCTTCAAGGGGATTTACATGAATACTATCAAAGGAATCTAACCAAGAGTCGATTTAAAGCAGACTTAATATTCCTATTGGATGTGATCAAGTTTTGTAGACTCTATACCATTCGAAAACCCAAAATACTAGGACAAATGACATTTTTTAATTTGATGAACAATTACTTCAAGACCTCAGCTAGAAGCCTTGCTCGTAATAAGCTATTCTCAGCCATTAACATTTTTGGACTTGCGATTTCCATGTCTATTGGGATCTTAATGATCACTTATATCAGTGAGATGCTCAATTTCGATACGTTCCATGAAAAGGGAGATCGTATTTATCGCGTGCATTCAACTTATAAGGACATTTCATCACCGGATGTATTCGATTTTGCCTCCACTTCTGTTTTTGTTGGAAAAAAACTTGAAGAAGAATATCAGGGTATTGAAAAGATCCTGTTCATGCGAAGAAATTTCAGAGCTGATTTAAATAAAGGGGAGAACACTATTCCGGTAAGAGGTCATTATGCTTCGGAGGAATTTTTTGATGTTTTCTCATTCAAGCTAATCTCAGGAAACAGTGTGACAGCGCTATCTGAACCCAATTCATTAGTACTAACAAAGACCACGGCTGAAAAGCTTTTCAAGGATAAAGACGCAGTAGGAGAGATTGTTACCTCAGGTGAAGATAGCTATACTGTAACCGCAGTTATTGAGGACCTTCCTAAAAACTCACATATTCAATTTCAAGCTTTAATGTCTTTCATTACCCTTGAGAAAAGGTATGCTGCTAATGAGACCACCACATTTTTTGACTGGCGTAGCATGTGGATGAATTACATTTATCTACTTCTCCCTGAAGATCAAGATCCAAATATTATCAATGGGTATTTGCAGGAAATTGCAGAAACTGAAAATGCAAAAACTGATCGCTATGAAATATGGAATAGTGTTGAAAGTTTAGCGAACCTGGTTCCTGGAGAGGAACTTTCCAATAACATTGGTCCTAGCATGACCTGGACAGGGATTTATCAGCTACTGCTTCTTACGGCATTTGTGATAGTATCTGCATGTTTTAATTATACTAATCTTTCCATTGCAAGATCATTGAGAAGAGCCAAAGAAGTGGGTGTTCGGAAGGTAGTAGGCGCTGGCAGAAGTCAGATACTGATGCAATTTGTATTTGAGGCTATTTTGGTTGCCTTGGTTTCTGTTGCGATATCATTTGGTCTGTATGTAATAATCAAACCGTTCTTCTTGGGCATAATTTTAGATCGCAACGACTTAATCACAATGAACTTTCAATGGATTCATATCCTGTATTTCATTTTGTTTGCATTTGTAATTGGAATTATCGCCGGAATTTTACCATCAGTAGTTTTGGCTAGACTTAAAGCAATATCTGTGTTTAGAGATGCCTCTTCAATGAAGCTAATGAAAGGGTTGAGCTTAAGGAAAGTCCTAATTGTTTTGCAATTCACGATCTCTATATTTTTGATAATTGGATCTACAATTGCATATAAACAGTACAAGTTTGCACTCAATTTCGACATGGGATTCACTACAGAAAATGTATTAAACCTTGCGCTAAAAGACAACGATGCAAAGTTGCTGATACCTGAAATAGAGAAGCTTCCAGAAGTAAGTAAAATATCGAGATCGGGGATGATACCTAATACGGGAGAAGTATGGAGTGATGAATTCAAATATAAAGACCCGTTAGATTCAGCTGAGGTTTTCGTCAACTATGTAGACAAAAATTATTTTGACACCCATGAGTTTACGTTTTTAGCTGGTGGAACATTTCCATTTGATCGAGAAGAAGAGGGAGAAGCCAAATTTGTCGTCGTTGATGAACTTTTTTTGAAGCGATTCAATATGACTGATCCTCAAGAAGCCATTGGAGAAATTGTTACAATAGATAGACGATTGGAAGATGACAAGTTGGAGATTGTAGGAGTAGTTAAGGAATTCCAATACATCAAAATTCATAGTGAATCTGAACCAGTCGCGATGATTCAAGGTGCTCCAGATGAATTCATGCACCTTAATCTGGTAGTTCAATCAAATGATATAGTTGGTTTTATGGATAAACTTGAAGCCATCTGGTCAAGTGTTGATAAAGTACATTCTTTTGATGCTCAGTTTTATGATGAACTAATTCAGGAAGCTTATGACGATCAGGCTACGCTATTCAAGCTGTTTGGATTTCTGGCATTCTTAGCTATTTCGATTGCCTCAATGGGCCTTTTGGGGATGGCTGTATTTACAACAGAAACACGTCAAAAGGAGATTAGTGTAAGAAAGGTGTTGGGCGCTACAAAGCAACAATTGATGATCATTCTTTCAAAAGGATTTGTATACATGTTGCTTGTCGCAGCAGCCATCGCGATGCCTTTAAGCTACCTGTTTTTTACTGAGATGGTCATGGTAGATTTTGTAAATAGAATAACTATTGGTCCAGTTGAGCTACTATCTGGAGTGTTTGTAGTATTTGCAATTGGTATCCTTACCATTGGTTGGCAAACAGGAAAAGCTGCAATGACAAACCCTGCAGAAATGCTTAGGGATGAATAAATAGGTAGCTTCTTGCTATTTTTCTTGAATGAATAGACAAGAAGCTAATGAAATACTTGCTTCCATGACTGATGGAGATAGCCTGTTTAGACATGCGCGGACCGTTGAATTAGTCATGGAAGCGTATGCCGAAAAATTTGGTGAAGATTCAGATGAATGGGCGATTACAGGGAAGTTGCACGATGCAGATTATGAAAAATTTCCTGAGGATCACCCAAATAAAATCGTAGCGCTTTTACGTGAAAAGGGTGAAGAAAAGATAGCTCATGCCATTTCTGCGCACTATACAAAATGGAACGTTCCTTATAATACTACACTGGATAAAGCCTTATTAGCTTGTGATGAGCTTACTGGCTTTATTGTAGCCTGTTCCCAGGTAAGACCGGAGGGTATAGCTACATTGACAGCAAAATCAGTGAAGAAGAAACTTAAGCAGGCAAGCTTTGCAGCCAAAGTTGAGCGAGATGAAATTGCTAAGGGAGTGGAGATGCTTGGAGTAGATATGACAGATCATATTAACTTTATTATAGAAGTTCTCAAGAAAAATAAAGAAGAACTCGGTATCTAAACCCTAATCAGATGAAGAAGAAAATACTTATTGGACTCGGAATATTTGTTGTACTAATCATAGTGTTGATGTTCTACATGAACAACAGAAATAGGACCCTGAGTCCTCCAGGAGAAGTTAGTATTTCGGGTGCAGGAATTGATGTAAGCGTAAACTATTCGCGACCATCTGTTCGTGACAGATTAATATTTGGAGAGGAAGAAGAAGGTGCGCTTCAACCTTATGGTGTCTATTGGCGGCTTGGAGCCAATGAGCCTACTTTCATTGAGGTTTCATCTAATTTTAGATTTGGTGGTGACGACTTTCCAGCTGGTAAATATGTCATTTATGCATTTCCGCGAAAAGGTGAGATGGAAATAAGACTTAATTCTGATTTGCGTTTTTGGGGTTATACTGAACCTGACTATTCTCAAGATCTATCGACTGTTGTTGTGCCTGTTAGCAGGGGAGAACACACCGAGCAGTTTACAATTTCTGGCGATGCCAATGATGATGGCGTCAATTTGATTTTTAATTGGTCAAATAGCCAATGGGAACTTCCGATTGAAAAACAATAAACAAAAAAAGGCCATCGAGAGATGGCCTTTTTTTGTATTAGGATAAACCACTCGCATAGTCAATCTTATAAGTCATTAGAATTCCACCTCGATCGTCTAGAAATGGTTGTATGGTTTCAATTATTTTTTGCACCATTTCTGCCGAAGCAACTGTGAAAAGCAATGTGTTTCTACTTGTAGGCAACAACCCCTCAGATAGCTGCTCTCCTCTTTTTACACCCTTGCCTCTAAATATTTCTACAGCGGTATATCCATGAATACCTGCTGATTCCAACTTTTCAATAAGCGATTGAAGAAAGGTGTTGGATATGATTATTTCTATTTTAATGATTTCCATAATTTGATTTTTATGTCCAGAGAGATTGGATGATGAAATAATACATCGGTATTCCGATGGTTATGTTAAAGGTGAATGTGATACCCAGAGACATGGGGAGTAATATGCTCATGTTCGCCTTTGGAACCGAAATTCTCATAGCGGCCGGTACAGCAATGTATGAAGCGCTAGCCAGGAGTACCGTTTGTAAGACAGCATCTCCGATGGAATATGATAAGCCGAATGACAGGGCAATACCAATTAACCCAATTATCGGGGGAAATATCAAAGCAAATAAGACAATGAATGCACCTGTTCGTCTCAGTTCCTTTAGTCTTCTTCCTGCAAGGAGTCCCATATCTAACATGTATAGACTGAGCATTCCAAAGAAGATCTCATTGACAAAAGGTTTCAATTCTTTTTCCCCAGTCTCTCCACTTACGTAGCCTATTAGCAGGCTTCCTACAAGAAGGAGCACGGAGCCATTGAAAAAGGATTCTTTCAAAATATGCTTGAATCCACTTTCTTGATGAGCAATTGTTTGGTCGTTTTTCCGGACATATAGTCGAATAAGGATGAGCCCGGCAATAATGGCAGGAGATTCCATCAATGCCATTCCTGCAACCATATATCCTCCAAATTCGACGCCTTGAGATTCGAGGAAAGCACTAGCAGTAGCAAATGTTACTGCAGAAATAGATCCGTATGTTGCTGCTACTGCTCCTGCATCGTATATGCTCAGCTTTTGTTTTAAAATGAAGAACATCAAAAATGGGATGAGAAATGACCCTATGATACACACGAGCATGACAACAATAACCTGACTATCGAAGCCGCTATGAAAGAGTTCTTCACCTCCTTTGATTCCAATGTCGAACAGGAGATAAATACTTAAGAATTTTGCGATCTGAGGTGGAATCTCAAGATCAGATTTAACTAATACAGCTATTAACCCTAAGAAAAAGAATAGGGTAGCTGGGTGGGAGAAATTCTCCACAATTGAATAAAAATCCATTGTTAATTTTTTTTAATGAATACATAGTGATTTTGGGAATGACTATGGTCAATCCCTGAGTTGGTCGAGAATCAATATGTACTAGCAATGGATTTTTAACCGATGATACTCAATGAATAACTTTTTCGGTTGTAGAGAAGTAGGAATGAATGTCGAAGAGCTGGATTTGATAAATCCAGAAAAGAGATCAAGTGTAATGGAAGCGGTATTCGCATTTTCGGAATCCCATCCGTCGAACTTATCTTCAAGCTCTTTTTCTCCCTTTTCAGCATCCTTTTCAAACTGTTCACTGATTTCAATGCCTTCTTTTTCTACAACGTATTGGCCCCAAACAGAGGATGACGTAGTTGCAATCAGTAGGAGTGCAATTAGAATGTGTAGATTTTTCTTCAGCATTTTATTCGCTTGAAATCAAGGTCAATTTATCTTCATTTCTAAAGTTCTCAATATCAATGTCATGATTTTGTACTAAACTGCTAAAACTGTAGACGAATAGATGGATTAGTTACAGAGAATCTAGAAGCCTTGACCAAATTTCATCTAACCAATCTTCGTGTTCTGGTTTCATGAGTGAAGATCGTAAGCAGAACAAGTATTCAGAATCGATATCGAAATCTACATTTTGAAATTTTGATGTAGGATACTTGTATAACGATAGGTAGAGCTTATTTTCCTCTGCTTTGTTAAAAAAGGCTTGTGCTTTTTCGCTCATAGCGCTTGTACTTGATCCAATAATCGTCCAGGCTACTATATCTGTTTCAGGAGTAACAATTGGGTAGAAATGCTCGCTTTCATAGAGCTTGTTGTAAAGGCTGATCGTAGCATTTCGTGATTTTTCAAGGTCTTTTGAAAAGTCACCATTTTGTACTGGTGGCAATAGTTGATGCGTAGCCCAAAGTCCGACTGCAGAGGCACCTGCTCTAGAACATTCCAGGCTTATTTCACCTAAATGAAGCTCGTCAGATGTGAAATAAGTATAGGGAGAGTCATGAATGTAATATTTAGCTACTTTCGGACTCTTAAATAGCACACAGCCACATCCATATGGTTGAAGCCCTTGCTTGTGCGGATCTATAACGATACTGTCTACTTGATTTAGAAGCGAATACTTTTGAACGGTCCGAGGTTCCAAATTACTAACCAGTCTGAAATAGCCACCATATGCAGCATCTGCATGGATTCGAAAATCATACTTCGTCTGTAATTCCAACACTTCATCTAAAGGATCTACCGCGCCCAGTCCGGTGGTACCCATTGTACAAACAACAGTGCCTACATTGCCATTTTTAAGTTTTTCTTCAAGTGCGTGAATATCAAGCCTTCCCTGTTGATCGGAGGAAATTTTTTCGAATTTCAATTTCAATACTTCAGAAATGCGTTCATGTGTATAGTGAGCTTGGTCTGATCCGACAATAATCTTGTCTGGATGAATGTTGCCAGCAACCCAAAGTGCTTCTAAGTTGGCCATTGTTCCACCACTAGTGAGATGGCCCAAGTGATTTTGCCAGTCAAACATTCTTGCCAAGTCGGCTACGACCTCTTTTTCCATTGGAGAGCTCGCCTTACTGCCATCCATTGCATGATTATTAGGATTGATCCACATGGCTAGCATATAGGCAGCCTTTGCAATGGGGTGTGGAGGTTTTAACATCTGACCGGCAAATAGTGGATGGAAGTAGGGGTAATTGTCTTGCATCTTTTCAGCGGTCTTCAGTATAACCTCTTCCATTTTCTTTGAATCAAACGAATAATTCATGTTTGGGAGGTCAAATCCAACTTCCAGCTTTTCTATTGCCTTTGTCAATAGAGCAATCGATTCTTTTTCAAGTTTCATGATTCAATCCATTCAATTTTATCTGAGATGGCTCCTTTTTTGATCATTTTATCAGAAGGTTCGCAATATCCCATGTAGAAAAAACCAATACACGTTTCGTTTGCTTCCATGGAAACATGTTCATTGAGATATTGGCATAAACCAGGACTACTCCAGTATCCACCCAATCCATATTGGTCGAGTCCAATCCAGATGTTTTGAATAGCACATGCCACGGATGCCACTTCTTCCCATTCTGGTACTCGTTCTTTTGGATCTCTGTGTAGTATTATAGCAAGCAGAGCACCTGCTTTGGTAGGATTCGCTTTGATCTTATCTCGTTTTGCTTCAACATAGTCAGGTGTCACTTCTACGTACTTTCTCGAGAGAAATTCACCAAGTCTAACCTTACTTTCACCCATAAATACCTTAAATCTCCAAGGCTCAGTTAGCTTGTGTGTCGGTGCGTGATTGGCATTTTCCAGAAGTTCTTCAATAATTTCCCTAGGGATTTCTTTATCTAAATATTGTGCAGGGTAGACGGAGCGTCTCTTTCTAATTATGTCGTTTACTGAGCTCACTTTTTATCAATTAAATAATGGCTAAAACTACAAACATATTTATCGCTAGAATATTTAGAGATAAGGAATATTTCAGTTTAGTGAAAGGGCTTGGCAAAACAGCGCATCGGGATTGGTTCCCATTCATTCATTCAATAAATTCGTTCAAGTAACATACATAAATCATCCTCAATGAAATTTGGAAGTGTAGATAATCCTGAAGAAATAGATTTTAGTCTCCCTGACGATCATCATGATACAGAAAGAGTATTGAAAAATGGCCAAGGGCTGCAAGATGTGTTTGTAGGGTGTGCGAAGTGGAACAGGCAAGATCTCAAGAAATTTTATCCGCGAGGTACTAAAGATGAATTAGCATATTATTCTACCCAGTTCAATTCAATTGAACTAAATGCTACTTTCTACAGCCACTTCCGCGTTGAACAAATCGAAAAGTGGGTCGAAAAAACACCTGATAATTTTAAGTTCTTCCCTAAAGTCCATCAGATGGTTAGCCACATCAAGCGTTTGAATAATGTGGAGGAACCCATTGAAAGGTATGTGACTAACATTCGAGCTTTTGGAGACAAGTTGGGAATGTGCTTTCTACAGCTACATGACAACTTTAAGCCCGCCAATATGGAAAGGCTGATAACTGCGGTAGAATTCTGGCCAGAAGATGTGCCATTAGCAATAGAGCTTAGAAATACGGAATGGTTTAATGATGCTGAAATAGCCAATGAAGTTTACGCTTTGTTTGAAGAAAACAACATTTCGAATATCATAACAGACACTGCCGGTAGAAGAGATCTTTTACATATGAGACTGACATCTCCTTCAGTATTTGTGAGATATGTTGGGGCAAACCATGAGAGCGACTATTCGAGACTTGAAACATGGTTGAAGCGTGTCAAAAATTGGGCTGATGCCGGGATGGAGAATTTGTACTTCTTCGTACATCAAAATCTCGAGAAAGAATCTCCAATTCTTTCTGCCCATTTTAATAAGATGCTCAATGAAGAAATGGGGCTTGACTTGACCATTCCAGTAGGTCAAGAATGATTCTGAATTAAAAAACCTTCCAAAAGGAAGGTTTTAATTAAGCTTTTTATTCGAAACGCATATGTTTGACAGATTCCCCTGAGTTTATCAATTCTGAAAGTGAATCAATGCCAATATCCAGGTGATTTTCTACAAACTGCGATGTTACTTTCTTATCACTTTTAGAAGTTTTTACCCCCTCTGGTACCATCGGGTTGTCAGACACGAGAAGGAGTGCTCCTCTCGGTATTTTATTAGAAAAGCCTACAGTAAACAAGGTTGCGGTCTCCATATCTATGGCAGAAGCACGAATGGCTCTCAGGTAGTCTTTGAAGTCTTCATCATGTTCCCAAACCCTGCGATTGGTAGTAAAGACAGTACCTGTCCAATAATCAAATCCTTTTGCTTTAATAACGTGTGAAATCGCTCGTTGCAGGCGGAAGGAAGGAAGCGCCGGCACCTCAGCTGGGAGGTAATCATCAGATGCCCCTTCGCCTCGAATTGCAGCAATTGGAAGAATTAAATCACCCAACTTGTTTTGCGACTTGAGCCCGCCACATTTCCCCAGAAAAAGAACGGCTTTAGGTGAGATTGCAGAAAGGAGATCCATCACTGTGGCAGCCATTGCACTGCCCATCCCGAAATTGATAATGGTGATTTCTCCACTCGTCGCTGTTTGCATGGCGCCATTTTCTCCTCTTATTGGGACATTAAAACGCTTGGCAAATAACTCTACATAATTTTTAAAATTTGTGAGGAGGATGTACTGGCCAAACTCATCCAACTCCGTACCTGTGTATCTAGGTAGCCAGTTTTCAACTATTTCATCTTTTGTATTCATAAGATGCAAAGGTAAAGGAATTGCGAATCGTATGATGAGATCACTATTAAATTAAGATTAATGCTTGATTGTGAAAATTGAACTTTAATCGGAATGATTTAGACATTAATAAGTAAGTGTAGCAATTAGATCGTATAAACCGCTTAAACATTATCAAGTGATAAAATAATAGCGTATCTTAATTATATGGAAACATCAGATCGAGTATGCGTAATCACCGGCGCTGCTCAGGGAATTGGTGCTGCCACCGCCAGATTGATGAGTCTTCATGGCTCAATGAACGTTGTTTTGTCAGACATGGACAAAGAAGGTGCTGATAAACTTATGAATCAGCTTAATACCATACGTCCTAAATCGTCGATCGCCTTTACAACCGACGTAGCTGATCCAAAACATGTTTCTCAGCTCATGAAAGCAGCTTTTGATCGCTTTGGTAGATTGGATATCCTAATTAATAATGCTGGAATTAGCCAATCTAAGATTGCGAGAACTGCTGATTCGTCATTAGATGACTGGAGTAGAGTGGTGGCTGTAAATCAAAGTGGTGTCTATTACGGGATGAAATTTGCCATTCCTTATATGCTGGAACAAGGACATGGCATGATCGTAAATGTAGCTTCTATAGCAGGCCAAATTGCGGCTCCCAATCATGTGGCTTATGCAGCAAGCAAAGCAGCAGTAATCAGTATGACAAAGACTGTCGCACTTGAGTATGGTCGCAAGAACATTAGGGTCAATGCAGTATGCCCGGGCTACACAGACACAAATCATTTTGATCAATTACACGCTACTAAACCTGAGTTGAAAGAGCGCTTGCTTAAAGCAACACCTATGCAGAGATATGCCAAAGTAGATGAAGTAGCAGATGCCATTTATTGGCTTTGCTCAGATCAGGCAAATTTTATAACAGGTGAGACTCTTAACATAGACGGAGGAATTTCTCTCTGATTCTAGGTTAATTTAGGGATCTGTATGGATACCCTATTTAGAAGAGTTTGGCTTTTGGCTAGTATTTGGATTGTTGGTTCGGCTTGCAAGCCAGAACCTCAAGAACTTTCAGTTGCAATCATACCTAAGCCAACAGAGCTGACTGTTAAGCAAGGATCATTTACCATCAACAAAGAGACTACGCTCTACTTTGATGAGTCTGCTATTGCTCTCTCAGATGTTGTAAGTGAATATTTTAAATCAATAACTACCTATTCATTAGGTCTTCTTGAAGAGGAAGGAGCTAATTCAATCAGCTTTTCTGTGATTGATTTATCCATAGATGAATATCGTATTGTCGTATCAGATGAATCGATAAAGATTACTGGCGGTAGCGAAATCGCATTGCTCAATGGCTTTCAGTCGTTGCGTCAAATTCTACTGACTAATGGTACTAATACTATACCGGCACTCGAAATAGTTGATAAGCCCAAATTTGAATGGAGGGGGTTGCTACTTGATTGTTCAAGACATTTTATGGAGAAAGATTTTGTTAAGCGCTACATCGATCTTTTAGCACTATATAAAATGAATGTGTTGCATTGGCATTTGACTGAAGATCAAGGTTGGAGGATTGAAATAGATAAATACCCTAAGTTGACAGAGGTGGGAGCTTGGCGAGATGATGGAGATGGTGGTGTTTACGGTGGTTTTTATACAAAGGAGGATATACGTGAAGTTGTCAGCTATGCAATGGAACGGGGAATTACTGTGGTTCCGGAAATTGAATTGCCTGGACATTCTCAGGCAGCTCTCGCAGCCTATCCGGAGTTGTCATGCACGGGTGGGCCTTTTGAAGTTGAAACAGAATGGGGCGTATTTAAAGAAATTTATTGTGCAGGGAATGACTCCACATTCATTTTTCTGGAGGATGTACTGACGGAGGTGATGGAATTGTTTCCATCGGAGTATATTCATATTGGCGGAGATGAAGTTCCGAAGTATCGCTGGGAACAATGTACCAAATGCCAAAACAGGATTCATTCAGAAGAACTGCATGATGAACATGAATTGCAGAGCTATTTCATTGGACGTATTGGGAAATTTCTAGCAGCCAATGGACGTAAGATGATTGGCTGGGATGAAATTCTGGAGGGTGGACTTCCAGAAGGTGCGACTGTTCAAAGCTGGAGAGGTTTTGAAGGTGCAGCTACGGCCGTTAAAATGGGACATAAAGCCATAGTATCTCCCACGTCTCATGCTTATTTCGACTATGGATTGAATGATATTGATCTTGAGCGTGTGTATAGTTTCAATCCTATCCCAGAAGATCTAAGAGACCAAGAACAAGATTTTATTCTTGGTGGAGAATGTAACATGTGGAGCGAGCGAGCACCTCAGCCTAAAGTAGATTCGAAGGTTTTCCCTCGAATTACTGCGATGGCAGAGGTATTATGGTCAGGAACTTCCGATAAGAACTTTGAAGAATTTCGAGATAGGCTCTCGAAACATTATCTCATGCTTGAATCTCTTGGAGTCAATTATGGTTTCGAAACTGTACCTGTTGAGGTTTCTACAAAGACTGAAGAGGGAGCGCTAATAGTCTCACTTACATCCTATGATTCGACCATTGCTATTTCGTACCTTGATGGCGATAAACAGCATGTTTACGAAGGGCCTAAAGTAATTACAAAACCATCACAATGGGCGATACTCTTTAGTAAAGGTTCAACCACATTTAAGGACACCATCTTTCAGAAATTCGACCCACATTTAGCCAATGGGTTGATTCCTCAGGTTGATGCAGACTACAATCCGAACTATACTGCAGGCGGTGTTGGAGGACTCACCAACGGTGCTAAGGGGAGTAATAAATTTAGGGATGGAAACTGGCAAGGGTACTGGGGAGATGATGTAGTAGCAGCATTGGATTTGGGTGAAGAAAAATTGATTAACGAGTTATCTTCAGGTTTCCTTCAGTACAATAACGCCTGGATATTTTTCCCTGTTGAGGTGACCTATGAAGTGTCTGATGATGGCGTTACATATACACAGTTAGGAACGGTTAAGAATAATGATAATCCAAGAAATAAAGAGCAAATGACCCAGGAGTATGCGTTTAAGATCTCTGAGCCGCTAAAGGCTCGATTTGTTAGAATGAAGGCAAAGAACTTGGGAGTTTGTCCAGAATGGCATGATGCAGCGGGAAGCAAGGCATGGTTATTTATTGATGAATTTAGTGTGAGATAATTAAGTGAGCTATCAAATTGAAATATGTGCTAATTCAGTTCAATCAGCAATAAATGCTGAAAAGGGAGGTGCTAATCGTGTTGAGCTATGCGACAATTTATGGGAGGGAGGAACTACGCCAAGCATGGCAACTATCGTGCTTGCTAAACAACAAGTAAGTATAGATGTCTATGTTTTGATTCGTCCAAGAGGAGGTGATTTTGTTTATAGCGATCTTGAATTTGAAATAATTAAAAAGGACATTCTTCTATGCAAAGAAGCTGGGGTCGATGGGATCGTTTGCGGAGTATTGTTGCCTAGTGGAGAAATAGATATAGGCCGCACGAAAGAGCTAGTCAAACTCAGCCATCCGCTCCCTTTCACGTTTCATCGAGCCTTTGATCATGTAGATGATATAGAGAAAGGAATAGCAGATTTAAAAGAGTGTGGTGTTGTTCGTGTATTAACCTCTGGTCAAAAATCTAGAGCAATTGATGGATTAGATAACCTCATGATGATGTCAACTTTTGCCGGAGATGAAATTTCGATCATGCCAGGTGGGGGAGTCAATACAGAAAACATTCAAAAGCTTCATGCTAGAGGTTTTAGAGAGTTTCATTTCTCAGCAAAATCTCATGTTAAAGGGCAAAAGAGTTACTCAAATAAGGTTCCAATGAATGGGTCAAAAGATATACCTGAGGAGACGATACAAGTTTCGGATACGAATAAAATTCAGGAGATTAAAAAACTACTCGATGCGATTAACTAAAGGAATAATACTCGTACTAATGATCGTTGCCTTTGGGTGTGAGCAAGCACCTTCATTGTCACGCAAGATCCTTCATGATGGTTGGGAATTCAAACAAGAGCATTCCGATGATTGGAAAAATGCAATGGTTCCAG
>CAZWLS010000081.1:0-13980 GCA_964634415.1 uncultured Roseivirgaceae bacterium
GGTAGAAGAAAAAGGAAATATAACGACCATTCCGCTTGTTGGATTTGGGAAGATGGGGCCAGAATGGACTTTGTCCAAAATGATGGAGACTCATGATCTAAAAGAAGGGACCATGGTTACGCTTAGAGGTATGGTTTTTCATTATCAAGGTAAATATTGGATGGAGCTTACTGAAAAAGAGAATAGCTTGGTTTCGACGGGTAATCAAACCATGCTTGATCGAGATATCCGGATGACTGGGTTTAAGGAACTAAGTGGGGAGATCGTAGACCCTAAGTGCTTTTTTGGTGTGATGAATCCGGCTGATAAGGCTATTCATAGAAGCTGTGCGATACGATGTATTTCAGGCGGAATGCCACCTTTACTTGCAATACGAGAAGAAGGTAAGTTTGTCGACTATTACTTCCTTCATGGTGTTGAGATGGAATCCATCGCGCAAGAGATCTTGCCTTTCGTGGGAATTCCCATAAAAGTACAAGGTGAGGTTGCTACTTACGACGATTGGAAATCCATTGTTATTGATGTCAATAACATAGCTATAGCTAATTCGTCCAATGATGGATCACCAAATTTGGCTTATTCGATTTGTCAATAGCATTACTTATCTGAGGATATAGTTGTGCGGAATAAATAAAAATTCTACTCTTATTAAACATATTTTGATTTCTTGGTGTTGCTTTTAAACCACCAAATGGTTTAGAATTGGATGTAGCGTTGACAGAATATTACCATAAAGATGGCGTTGCGCTTGATGGATATGATGTAGTCTCCTATTTTGATGGAGGGCTTGTCATGAAAGGTAAGTCATCGTTTGCTTGCGTCTGGAGCAATGTTCTCTGGTTGTTTTCTAGTGAGGACCATTTAGAAAAATTCTCTAATCAACCCGAAAGATACGCACCTCAATTTGGTGGATTTTGTGCCTTTGGGGCAGCCAACGGCTACAAGGCTTCCACCAAACCTGAAGCTTTTTCAATCATAGATGGAAAATTATACCTGAACTTTGCCAAGTATGTCAGGCGTAGGTGGCAGGAAAAACAAACAACTCATATTCAAGCTGCTAATGATTCATGGGAGAAGACTAAGCACTTAAAACCAATTAAAGCTCATCCAATTCCGATTTGGTGGAAATACCAAATTTTAAAGCTGACAGGTAAGGATATTTTTGACTGACAATGAGTCTGCTAAATTTCAATCATAATTGAATTTGACAGAATAGGTTTTTTCTTGCTATTACTTCATATCTTAATGTGGAATTTTAAGATATCCTTGAATGCAATATTACGATCCCAAAACCCTATCCTTTTTACTTTCCGATGTTCATCACCTGGAAGAATTACTAAATACTGATCGATATGTCGCATATGACAGTCAATCCATTGATTTATTACTCGATGCGGTAAAAGATTTCAGTGATAGCTCTTTATTTCCATATATCAAGGAAATGGATGAAAAACCATCCGTTTTTAAAGATGGAAGAGTAACTGTACATGAACAATTTGGACCGATCATGAAGAAGGCAGGAGAGATGGGCTTGATTGGCGCCTTTATGGATGAAAAAGACAATGGTCTGCAATTACCAATTACGGTTTTTAATGCAATCTATTTTATCATGGAGGCAGCGAATAACCATGTCACTGGGTACTTGGGTCTGACTGCCGGGTCGGCTAATCTCATTGTAGCATTTGGTTCTGAAGAATTGAAAAATAAGTACGTTCCGAATATGCTTGAAATGCGTTGGTCAGGAACGATGTGCTTGACTGAGCCGCAAGCAGGAAGCTCGCTTTCGGACATTACCTCGTCGGCAACACCAAAAGGGGACGGAACCTATTCAATCAAAGGACAAAAGATCTTTATTTCTGCAAGTGATCATCAATTCTCCGATAACTTCATTCACTTGGTTTTGGCTCGTGTTGATGGAGCTCCTGCTGGAACCAAAGGAATTTCACTGTTTGTAGTACCTCAATATCATGTCAATGATGATGGTTCTATTGGTGATTATAATCACGTTGATGTCGTGGGTGAGTTTGAGAAATTAGGACAAAGAGGATACTGCACCAATCACCTGGCATTTGGCGATAGCGGAGAAAGCGTTGGATACTTAGTAGGACAAGAAAATAAAGGCTTGAGCTACATGTTTCAAATGATGAATGAGGCCCGAATTGCAACAGGTCGGATGGGTACAGGGATTGCTTCAGCCGCTTACTATGCGTCATTACAGTATGCCAAAGAAAGACCACAGGGCAGGAAGCTACAAAGTTCTGGTGAGAAGGATATGAATGAAGAGCAGACACTGATCATCAATCATCCGGATGTAAAGCGAATGCTTCTACATCAAAAAGCAATAGTTGAAGGTAGCTTGAGTTTGATATTGCAATGCTCATACTATGTTGATAAATCTTTGACTTCAGATGGGGAGGATAAAAACAACTATCATCTTTTATGTGAAATATTAAATCCTGTAGCCAAGACATATCCATCTGAAGCCGGCAAAGATGCTGTGGATACTGGGCTGCAAGTATTAGGCGGATATGGCTATATGATGGATTTTATACTCCAACAATACCACAGAGACATTAGAATAATATCTATCTATGAAGGAACCACAGGAATTCAATCTTTGGATCTATTAGGTAGAAAGGTGACGATGATGGAAGGTGCTGCACTGAGACTTCTTGCAAAAGAAATTGAATCCACAGTAGTGGCCGCAATGGGAGTGGAGGAGTTGAAAAATCATGCAATAGCATTAGGGGAAGGAGCAAAAATGATAGAAGCTTGTCTTGGCCATCTGATGCCCCATGCGATGCAAGGGAATCATGAACGATACCTGGCTGATGCGACTATATTTATGGATCTTTTTGGAACTATCGTTATAGGGTGGCAATGGCTGAAGATGGGATTGTCAGCTATGGAAAAAGATGAAGCATTCAAGCAAAGTAAACTTCATACCCTGAATTACTTCTATAAATATGAAATGTCGAGATGCAAAGGATTACAAAAGACCATTTGCAATGACGATGATGTGACAATAAGAATGGGAGCGGAGATGTTTTAACCTCGCTCCCTTAGCTATTATAACGCTTGTTCAAAGGCATTTAATTGTTCCTTAAAACTAGACTTTAAGTCTGTGTCTACTATTCCTGAGTCATCAAAGTTGCTACCGAAAGATGGAAGCGAAAAAGCACCTGTGACTTTTGCTCCTTGATGGGGCATGATAGATTTTGCAGATTCAAGTACACCTTGGCCACCTCTGCCTCCAGGTGAGGTTGCAAGTAATAGCATTGGCGTATCTGCCCATGTGCCTTTTTCAATTCTGGATACCCAATCAGTAATGTTTTTGAAAGCTGCACTAAAGCTGCCATTATGTTCGGCTAGTGATAGAACTACACCATCAGATTCTTTGATTAATGATTTAAAATCGTGGGCTTCTTGCGGTATTCCATTCTCGGTTTCTTTGTCGATGCTGTATAAAGGAAGTTCATAATCGTTTAAATCTACCTCTTGAATTTCTGCCCCAGCGAGTTCATTGGCCGCCCAAGTTGCAAATCGCTTATTTATGGAATTTCGGCTACTACTACCTCCGATTGCAAGTACTTTCTTCATTTCGTTTCTCCTTTTAGTTTTTTTATTAATTCCGTTAATTGTTCTAGTTCTGTATTTGATAGATTATTCTTCATAGAGGAATGAAACTTGCCCAGTTTTTGATCCAATATCTTTAAATGGTCAATACCACTTTGAGTTATTGT
Organism: uncultured Roseivirgaceae bacterium; assembly: GCA_964634415.1. Lineage (GTDB taxonomy): Bacteria > Bacteroidota > Bacteroidia > Cytophagales > Cyclobacteriaceae > Ekhidna. The sequence goes on from CAZWLS010000081.1 coordinate 3,744, forward strand.
AATATCCATTTTACGCCTATTGGAAGGACACTCTTTTCTTTCTACAAATTGTTTATCTAAAAGCTTATCTATAATTCGAGTGACATTGCTACTGCGTTGAACCATCTGAGATTGAATTTCCTGGACCGTAACAGGTTTTCCATTTCTACCATTCAATATTCTCAGTACGTTGAATTGAGGCTCAGTTATATCAAACTCTTTAAGTTCAATGGAAACTTGATCAGTAATCCAATGTCCTGTCTTAATTACTTCTAGTATGGCTTTTAAATAATTACTCATCTATACAACTATTGTACATACAACAGTAACAGTATTATTCTTGAAAGGTTCACTTTTCATTAATTTTTAAATTATGAGTCGCTTATTGCTTGATAATCTTTCTAGAGAAAGACATACTATTTGCATTGACATTAACAATGTAAATGCCTGATTGCAAGAGGCTTGTATTTATTGGAATCAAGTTTACCCCCACACCAATGCTGACGTTTTCTACAAGCACTCGATTGCCACTTAAACTAGTCAATTCAATGACTGCATTGCCTGCCAATGGTGCATTAATCTCCATAGTCAAAAGTTCACCTACAGGATTTGGATATACATTGAAACTCGGTTGTTCATCAGATTCAATGCTTATTTCAACTATCTGACTAAGCGTCTCCGTACCATCAAAATCTACTTGTTTCAATCGGTAGAACACCTGCTCAGAACTAAATATTTCAATATCGTTGTATGAGTAGGTGAGTACTGCATTACTATTTCCGGATGGTGATTTAGAATCAATAATTTCTATAACACGCCAATGGTCTTGATCAATGCTTCTAAGTATCTCAAAGTGTTCATTGTTAATTTCAGTAGCAGTTGACCATGTCAGTCTATTTATATTCTCTATTCTCTTGGCTTTGAATTCAATTAAATCCACAGGCAATGGCGGAGTAGCTGTTCCCAGTGTTGTTTGACTAAATGATGTAATGCCATTAAATACCGCTTCACCTGTGCCAGTATTCACAGAATTTGCGGCAATGATAGTCCCCCAAGATCCATTCGATTTGCTGTCACGTTTAAAGAGAAATACACCTAATGGATTTGTCTGTATAAATGCACCAGAACCATAAGTATAAGTGAGATTCGCACTCGTGAACGTACCTGCACCATAGGTTTCCAGTATCCAATATGGGGTATTTATTTCTTCTTCTAGCATATTTTCATTTCCAGGCAATGTTCCGATTGGAACATTATTAATCTCGAATGCTACGATATCAAACGACCCAGATACACCAACAAATTCAACAGTTAAGCCACTACTCAATACAGTCGTTCCATCTGTAGTGATGGTTGCGCTGTAAGCATTCCCTTTGCCAACTGGAGAAGTTGATGTCGCCCATGTAGTCGTTCCTGACAATGTCCCTTCATTGCTGGTAATTATATTTTGAGTCGCGCTGCCGGTATTCTCATTGAATTGCCAATAGCCAACTAAATCAGTATCTAATCCATCTGCAATTAGGAAGTTGCTCGTTCTAACCTCTGTTTGTGTCAACACTTTGTTCCATATTCTAAGTTCATCGATGGATCCACCGAAGAAATCAGAAGTGACGCCTATACCATCCCAATCTTGACCAATCACCCAGTCCAATCCATCTGGATCACCAATGACTTCAGAGATGGTGTTCTGAAATAATTGAGTACCGTCTTTATATACAGTAATTTGGGAGGTTGTACCTGTAAGTTTGTCTACTGTCACAGCGATGTGTTGAAGACCAGTCGCTGGAGTTCCGCCGGAAGTGGTTGTTCCTCTAATATCCACTTCAATTGCACCTGAGTTGAAGCCTATTTTAAAAATATCATTCCCTGACGCATCGTGCTTGGCAAGGAAGGTTTGTCCATCATTCGTTGTAGACGGATCAATCCACATTTCAGCAGAGAAGGATTCGTTGATACTCAGATTTGAAAGGGTAGTGTAATCACTTGTTCCATTTAAAGATAAATGTGTGCCCGGATCATTTTCTGTGATATTCACATTTGCTGCATTGGTAGGTCCTGATATTTCGAAATCATCTATCATAAATCCATCCCGTGCATACCCACCGCTGTAACCGGCATTCACATAAAGCACAAACCTAAATGCTACTGTTGCATTACCGCTAAGAAATGAAACATCGTAGGAGGTGGCTTCATTCGAATAGTTATCATTAAATCCGGTGCGATCATGGATGACATTTGTTTCTAGGCTACTTGCTGAGTTTGGACCTTTATCGTACCAATTTGTTCCGCTGCCATCATCACTTCCTAGTCTCGTCCAATTGGTTCCATTGTCGGTTGAATATTGCACCTGCACGCCAAATGGAGCATTTACAAATTGACGTTCCATGCTTTTTCTGAAACTCAATGTGTAGGTTCCTGTTTCAGTGAAGTTGAAGTTTGGTGAGAATAACGCACACGAATAGTCTGCTTGTGTGATGTCTGAAGAAAGTGATGTCTTCCATGCATCCGTGCCAGAGTTGACTGTGGAAATAGCATTGCCAGGAGTACCCAACTCCCATAAATCAATTCCTCCGGCTAAGTCATCTGATCCAAAGTAGGTAGTATTTGTTTCGAAGTTTCCACCATCCGCAGCAGTGAATGGAATGGCAACATTTGGTAACACATGTATGAACCCAGACTTTGTTTGCGAGTCGGCACCTCCATTTATCGTAAGCGTTACATTATAAACACCTGATCTTTTATATGTATGACTCGGATTTTCCTCGGTTGAAATCCCACCATCTCCAAAATCCCACTCCCAGGAAGTCGCTTGGTAGGAGGCATCTGTAAAATTGATGCTTGCCTCTGCATAAATGGTATTTCTATCAGAAGTGAAGTCTGCATGCACTGAGGTAAAAATATCTGAAGTAAAGATGCCTCTTCCATGCGTTCCGGCTACTACCAGGTTATCGGAAGACCGTATTTGTAGCATGTCCGTTCGAACGTTAGCTAACCCATTGTTTGATGCTTCCCAAACTGTAGAAGCTCCGTTAAGATTGTCAGTCGACCAGACTCCAAGTTCGGTAGCAATCAATGCTTGATCACTATTACTAGGGTTGAATAACGCCCATCTAACTGGCATATCAGGCAGGTTTCCTTCTACCTCTGTCCAACTCGTACCTCCATTGGTGGTTTCCCAAACACTGCTAACTCCATAATTTGAGTAGGTGACCAATAAGTGGTTATCATTTCCATCCTCAATCGCAATGCAAGAAACTGAACCAGCAGGAAAACTTCCACTGCCAATATTGGTTCCAGCAGGTATTGAAGCTGCATTTTCTACTCTAACTACTCTTCCATTATCTAATCCAAAAAATACGCGTTCAGAAGTGTTTTCTGAGGCAGTTACAGCTGTAACGTTTCCAGAATTAAACGCAGTGATATTTCCACTACCAAACCAAGTTATCGTGCCTGCCTCTGTATCATTGGTGAGTAAATATTGACCGGCTGCCAATCCGGCATAAAACATATTATCTGCATTGGCTAAATCTGAGGGATTGATAAATGAACCACTGCCACTACTTAGTACACCACTAAAGGTCAATCCTCCGTCTGTTGATCGATTGATGTTTGCATTTGTAAAAGCAGTAAATTGGATATTTGGATTATCCTGATCAATATGTGCAAAGCCACCATCACCACCGGTTACTTCTACTATTGATGCTACACCCAGGTTGGAAACCTTGTTAGTTCCATTGTCTTGAGTCCCACCAATAAATCCAGGATCATATGCAGTTGGCTCCATGGCGATTGAATAAAACTGCGATGTATTATATCCAAATTCCTTTCTACTAAATGTAGGTGAGGTCGCACTCCCATCTTGGGTAGAATATATTCCACCGTCATTGCCAAAATAGATCACATCAGAGCTCCCTGGTTGATAAACAATCGTATGCTGATCGGCATGAACTTCTGGGAAATCATCTGTGCCAGCCCAGTTGGTCATTTGGGTCCAGTTAGTACCACCATCGGTGGTTCTCAGTAAGTCTATTCCTCCTATGTAAACCACATCTTCATCATTTGGATCTACAGCTAGCGTTAGATCATACCATGCTTGTCCTCTGGTAAAGTCCGTAGAAGGAGAGGAGCAGTCCTGATCGCACCAAGATGGAGTGCTTAGCGTATTCCAAGTAGTACCGCCATTAGTGGATCTCATGATCTTCTTAATTGTAGCGTCATCTTCTTGAACTAATGCATAAATGTATTCTGAGTTGCTTGGCGCGGTTGCAAGCTCTATTCGTTCTTCATCTGCTGCTGAAGTATAAATCTCACTTCCTCCCCAAGTCGCTCCATCATCAGTGGACTTCCAGATGCTGTTGTTTTGGAAGATTCCAAAACTTGCGTATACATCGCCATCAGCTCCGATCTCTATATCAGATGCCCACTCAAATTGACCAGATAGTCCTGTAAGCACTTTTGTCCAGCTTGTTCCGCCGTCTGTCGACCGCATGATGCCACCACGGTTGGTGAAGTTTCCTCTTGTTGCGGCCAGAATAGTTCCGGATGTCGTCACAACAATCTTATTTACATAGAGAAAATTACAATCTCCGCTTCCAGCGCATGTGGTAAAGTCATCTGTGACTGTACTTGTTAATTGCGACCAGGTGTCTCCACCATCAGTACTTTTCCAAATCCCATTTCCTTGAACTGCATCTACATTAAAGAAACCTTCTCCTGTGCCGAAGTACATGGTTGTAGTAGTGTTAGGATCGTAAGCCAATGTAGTTATGGCCATGTTTTCAAAAAAGTCGTTAACTGATGTCCAGTTAGGACTTTCCTTGGTTATATCAGTGGTCTTCCATAAACCTCCGGAAATACTGGCAGACCATATCGTATTATTACTTACATCATTTGGGTCAACCATGATCGCGCGTGTACGACCTCCAAGGTTATTGGGACCACGTTCTTTCCATGAAACTCCTGGAATAGCATCTAACAAAATCTCACCACCTTTTTGAGATTTCATTCGTTCTTTAACTTTATATGCTTCGTAAAGTCTATTTCTAGGAACAATGCCTAAGGCGGGATCTTTGGTTCGTTCAAACTCTTGCTCGGCGGCAAGGTCCATGCGCGTACGCTTATCGAGTCTTTTAAAGTCTGGGTTTTGGAGGGCTACGATTTCGGAATCGTCATAGTTTTTATTGATTATCAAAATCAATAAAAACAAGAGAGGGATTAAGTATAAAATCCTTTTAGGTGGTCGCATCATTTCACAGCTGGTTATGGACCAGATCAAATCATGCTAATCAAGTCCAATCACTAAAAATACTAGGTTCTGTAACTTTCAAAAGTACAAAATGAAATAGGATATTCTATTGATTTAATTTCATTTTTTCAATGAAAAATCCTCGACTTTAATTTTTTAAATGCATAACTAATTGCTAATCAATTAGATTATGTTTTGTTGTCAGAAGTTATACTTGACTTCTTTGTGATCTTCAATGACTTGATGTAGTTAGAACTGGACGTTGTAATCTGCCGGAAACTGACCTGGAATATCATCTTTCTTTTCACCTAAGTTCTGACGTAAATCAATTTCAATGCCTCTGGCTATAGTAGAGATGGGGACATCATTGGATGTACCTTCGAATGGATTATCTCCGGTTCTTCCGATTCGCTCCATCGTGTGAAATACCCATCCGATGGCAGTATAAACAGGTATTGCAAACCAAATGAACAGGTCGCCAATGACCGGATAAGTACTAGATAATTGATTTCCAATATCCATAAATTGAGGAACAAGTGCCACTGGAAGAAACATCAGTAGGATCCACATGAAGTAGTGATTGAGCGTTGCAAATTGTCTTGGATATGGGAAATTTTTAATCCGCTCACTTTTTCCTTGAAGATCAAAAAGGTCTTTTTGCACACCTTCTAATTCCAGAAATGAAAATTCCCAAATATGTCCAGAGTCTTTAAGCTTTCTTAAATGATGAGATTGTTGATACAATAGCGCAGTCTGCTTGTTGTCTTTTGTTAGAACATCCTCTAAGTCTTCTTTGCTTAGGTAAGGTCTTAAGTCATCTTCTAAAACTGATAATCTCTCTGGTGGTCGAATACCCCATTCTTGATTCGTTTTTTGGTCAGCGGTTGTTTCCCATTGCTTCTTAGCTCTCATTGCATGACGAAGAGCAGTCATCCAGGCGATATGACGATAGGTCAGAACTTTCACTTCTTCATGCAATTGTTCATCTGATAATTTCTTGCTTGCATGATCATTGGTGACCATATCTTGGACAAACATTCCAAACGAACGAGAAGTATTTACGATGCCGCCCCAAATTTTTCGTGCTTCCCATATTCTATCATAAGTAGCATTATTTTGAAAACCGACAATAAATGCAACTGCTGTACCAATAAGAGCAATAGGAGTCCAAGGGATCCGAAGCCAATTAATGTCTAAGAAGTAGTAGGCCAATACCCACCGAATAATAATGCTTAGAATTTTTAGCGTATCGAATCTGGTCCAAACGGCTAGTTCTGAAGCGCGGTAGGTTCGTCTAGTATACATAAGCTATTAGGTTAATGCTATTAACATCAATCAACCAGGGAATAGTTTCAATGTTTACATCTGATCCAAAATTCTAACATCTAACCCTGGGAATTGATCCAAAAGGGAATCCCTAATGCCTAACACATGACCTGCACCAACTATTACTATTGCCCGATTTTGCTCATTTGCTAGAACTTGTTCTCCGATATTTTTAGCCATCCCGGCATTTCGCTGATCCCAGATTTGCCCTCCTTGAGTGCAAGGTTCGCATTCGGTTTTCCGAAACGTAAATCGATTGCCAGGATCATAGCTTTGAAGCGTTTTTATTCGATTGGTATGCTTACCTAGTCTACCGATTATTGCTGGGAAAATGGCCTTGCGATAGGACTTCTTATTGGCCTTTACCAGGTATTTAACCTCCCCATCGACTTGACTTTCCTTGATGCACTGACGCCATAACTTATGGTAGTCTTTATTATCGTGCTGATGATCCATGGAGTAGATTTTATTCATATCCATTTTGATAGCAAGCTTGGCAGTTAGATCTCCGCCTTCTCTTCGCAATGGTTTTGAACTTCCATTTAATCCATGCTTTGCTAGATATGAATAGTAGTGCCAATTGGCCTTATCTCTGGCAACAGCATAGTAAGTGGATAGGTATTCGTAATCTTCTCGTGTCATATCGAAAACACTTTGTTTTATTAGTTTTTCTGTACGACATGTGTCCTCTTCAAATGATTCTTTCAAACTGTCGCCTAATGGTAAAAACCAATTCGATTCATAGTTAATTAGACTTAATGAATCATCTGGTCTCTGTCGTTCCACATAGATCGCATCAGGGCCAAATTCAATTGCTTGTTTCAACAATGGGCGATAGCTGTTTTTAACAATTTTAGGTACCTCATGCATAGTCCCAACAATCAAGACGATTGGCTTTTTAGTTTCTTGACCGAGTACTGGTAATGCGAAAACAGCTATCAATAAAAGGATTGAAAATTGTTTGATCATAATGTTTGAAATTGATGAGCAAACGTACTTTTCAATTGGTATCAAAACCGGCTAGTGAAGCTTTGCTGTGGCGAAATGCTACGACGTTATGGTAGAATTAACAGCCATTTCTAGACTTGATTGGAATGTCTTTGAAACAGGAATTTCAATATCATCAATTAGAATGATACTGAGCTTTCTATTACCAGTTTTCCATTGCTTAAAGTGATAGGGGTTTATCAAGTAAGACCGATGTGCCCTCGTTAATTGGGAGAGGTCTTTTTCAATATCGGATAGTTTGGCTCTAATCAATTGCTTTTTCAGTGAGTCTTCTTTGTAGGTCACTTCGATGTAGTTGTCTGCCGATTGTATGTAAACAAGATCTTGAATATTTAAGCGCAAACTCTCATATGATCCCTGTCCCTTAATTTCTATTTTATCTGAATTCAACCTCTTCTCTTGAAACCTTCCAAATAACCACCTAACCACAACTACCATTGGGAAAATGGTAAAGCTAGCTGGTAAAAATATGTTCGTGAAGAAATATGAAAGGGTATAGGCATTCGGATGCTGATCCATCACGATGTAATAGTAAACCATACGCATCGCTAGGAATGTCAGACCTATTAATGTGAAAAGAAGTATTATTTCAGACTCTAAGCTCCATTTTCTACCTCTTTTTTTAAAAAGTAGATTTTGTAGAGGAAGAATTAAAATGTAGCAGAAAGAACAAAAAAGTCCGTAAACAGGCAGGTAAATAAGTTTTTCTTGATCACTTAATTCATTGACGTCAAGAGGTTCGGTTGCGTATAAGAATATGAAAATCCAAAGAGCCAAGCCCAGAGCAATCAATAGGTGATTCTTTAGGCTTGGCTCAAATGGATACTTAATCTTCATGGGTTTGAATCTCAAAAATTCATTAGCAGGCAATTATTTCACAACCACTTTGCCGGCTCCATGATATGAATGATACTCGTTATTATACATCGCGTCAGCTGCAACAGGACCTAAGTTGTACGTACCTTTTGATACCGCCCTCACCATATAATAATAGCTTTGCGACACGTTGTAGATATCAGTAAACAGGTGTACTCGGTCGTCTCTAAAGTCTGAATAGTCAGGTGTATTGGCTCCTTGGATCCATCGATAAGCCGGCAGCTGTCCGAAGCGTGGGTTTTCAACTTCAAAGCATCCAGGAAGCATGTCAGTTACCACTACATTGTCAATTTTGGTTCCGAATGTATTGGTAAGATCTAACCGAACGATCAATCGATCATTTTGCTTGATGTTATTGAGATCTGCTTTAGCTCCATTTTCATGGTAGTACGTTCTTCTAACCTTAATGTAGTTGTCTTCCTGCACGTAAGAGCCGTCTTTGCTGATACCTTCTGATTCCCAGAAATAGTAAAGTGTACCATTACCGCTGGTACTGATAGAAACTTTTCCTTGCACATCATCACCATCAAGCTCTAAAGGCTCATTTGTGTTTTTGAATGAGCCGATAGTCTTGCCGTTGGCCTTTACTTCTGCATTGATTGAAGTATTTTCAGCTTCTTTTGCAATCCTTCCTAGCGCAATTAAGCTAAATGCCCGTTCTTGTGTACTGTACCATCCCTTGCTTTTTAATGCTTGCGAAATGTGTTTTGCCATCACCGGAATCTCAGCATTGGTAGGATCTACATCTAAAAGTGCTGTCAGTGCAATCGCTTCATCTCGAATAGGAGAGTAGAAGCTTCCTCCAGTTGATCTGATCTTAGATTCGCTGACAAATTGTGTTTTTATCAGATCTCTACTTTTTGTAGGATCTCCAGAAAGTACATAAGCTGCACTAAGCAAGTATTTACTATCAGAGGTCAATGATGAAGATTTAGATAGGTAAAAATTCATCGTTGAAGTTTGTGGTTGACCTGCTAAAGCCAGCACATAAAGTGCATAGATGCTTCCTCTTGGATAGATGGCTCTCTTTTGGGTATAGGTATAATAGTAGTCAATAACGCGTTTTTCATTCGCTTTGCTAGCCAGGTATTCCAAGGCTTCCGATAGCACCCTGTCATCAACATTATATCCTGCTCTTTGCGCTTCAACCAGGAAGTGTGTGGCATAGACAGAACCCCAAAAAGATTCTGTGCCTCTACCTGGCCAATAAGTGAAGCCTCCATTGTACAACTGCATCAAGTAAATCCGCTTTATTGCTTCATTTACGATGTAGTTGGCATTTTTGACTGAAAGATCATCATTGCTCAATACACCACTTGATATGTTTCTATAGTAAAGAAGAGGAAATCCTTGCGAGGTAGTTTGCTCCAGACATCCATAGGGGTAACGAAGTAGATACGATAGATCTCTTGTAAATTCAACCATAGGGGACTTACTCACAATCAGCTTCCTTTTTACAGTTTTTTCAATAAAGTTTGAGTCCTTTATTTCTGCTTCTTCGGTTTTACTTCCCTTTATCACTCCCGATCCGGTAAGCTTTAGTAGTGGGGAGTTTGGTCTAATCGTAATATCAGTCGTGTGATTGTAAGTGCTACTTCCATCCGCTACTTTGATATTAATCTGGCTACTACCAATATTATTATCAGAGTAAAGCTTGTAAGAGAGTGACGTCTCTTGTTCCGCTTTTAAAGATTCTTTGGTCGATGCATTGCCAACTATATTTAGCAAATCTGCGGTTGTAACCTCGACATCAGCTCGAATCTGATCAGCGGTTGTATTTGAAATTGCAACAGGCATTACAAG
>CAZWLS010000082.1:0-13891 GCA_964634415.1 uncultured Roseivirgaceae bacterium
ATCGTAGAGCCAGAATTCATTGTTTCAACGGGAGATAATTTTTATCCAAATGGCGTTGCAAGTACTCAAGATCCTTATTGGGTTTCCTCATACGAAAACATCTACTCTGGACCAAGTTTGTTTTGTCCTTGGTATGTAATTCTTGGAAATCATGATTATCGTGGCAATTATCAAGCACAAATCGATTACACTCAAATAAGTCAGCGATGGAATATGCCTTCTCAGTACTATTTCAAGGATATTGAAACTGATGATGGAGCAACTGCACGTTTTGTATTTATTGACACGACACCTCTAAATGATGAATATTATGAGGAAACAAAATACGCTGCAGTACATAATCAAGATACCACAGCGCAATTGAATTGGATAGATGAGATCTTGGATTCCGATGTAGATTGGAAAATTGTTGTTGGACATCATCCGCTATATACGGGAGGTAAAAGGAAAGAAGATAAGATGTGGGTTCGCACTCATATTGAAAAACTTCTTACCAAACATAAGGTTCATCTATATCTGGCGGGTCACGAACATGATTTACAGCACATAAAAAATTCAAACTTGCCCACGCATCATATTGTTTCTGGGTCAGGCTCCGAAGTGCGAAAAACAGGAATGATGGAACACTCCCTTTTTGCAAAGGCAATTCAAGGGTTTGTAGCAACATCTATCACCAAAGATTCTATCTATAATCAATATCTTGACTATAACGGCAATGTGATTTATTCACACACAATTGTGGGAGAGTAGCCTTACTCTCTCATTTTTTTCAATGTTCTGCTTATCGTCAATTGGCAAATAAGTCTAAGTCAGAGGGTAGGAATTTTCTGGTTGAATCTGTTATTCGCAGTAATTGGCTTCAGTTTTATTAATTTTGCTTCCCGTTGAGTTAATTTTCTCATGAGAATAGGAATATTACTACCACTTTTTCTTGTTTTATCAGCGTCGCAATTTTCTATTAAAAACCAATTTCTTGGTCAGCAAGTGCTTGCTACAATTGAAGATGATCGTTTGGTTGAGGTGTCGGGGCTAGAAGAATCTTTTAAGAATCCAGGATATTTTTGGACGCATAACGATAGTGGCTCGGACCCAGTTATTTATTTAATTAATAACAGAGCTGAAATCATCATGGAGGTGGAATTGAAGGGCGTGAAGAATCGAGATTGGGAGGAGATAGTAACTGTTCAACACGGCGATGAATCTTTTATCTATGTTGGGGAGATAGGCGATAATAAAGCAGTACATAAAAGCGTCGAGTTATTCAAAGTACCGGAGCCTCAGTTTACAGGGCAAAAATCCATCACTATCAATAATTCGGACATTGAGATTATGTCTTTTACTTATGCGGAGGGAGCCAGAGATGCCGAAGCACTCTTTTACGATCAAAGCCAAGAAGAATTTGTACTTGTTACCAAAAGAGAGAAAAACGCACTGGTATATTCATTCCCTTTTGAGGCTAAGAATGAGGTGATAAAGATTAAATCTAAAGGCACTGTTCCTGCCAAACTTTTTACCGCAGCTGATATGAATGATAAAGGCGAAGTATTGTTAAAACACTACGGTGCTATTTACTATTGGGGACCATCAGATGAACCAGCGGTAGATAGAATTCTAGCTTGGAATGCTATTATGATCGATTACATTCCGGAGCCTCAGGGAGAAGCAATATGCTGGAATAAAGATGATTTTTACACCATCAGTGAAAAGAACGTAGGTAAGCCTCAGCAGATGCTGCAATTCAAAAGGGCAAACTAGTCGCCTACCACCTGACAATCCCCAGATACACATTCCACATTCGGTTGGACCTCAAGCGAGCAATCAGAAATGGCGCTTGTTGCCTCGTTGTAAGCAGCGTTTAATTCATTATATGTTTCTACGAGCAAATTGAATCTATCCATATCCATATTGGTGGAATGAATTAGATACTTAACCGGCCCACCACAAGCCTTCACTCCATAAGCCGTAGCTCTACACTCGTCATTACCATTGCAAGACGTAATGAGCATGAAACTTATCTCAGCGTCGATGATCTCCATATCACTTAAAATCTCTTGGGGCGTTCGACTATTAGAATCGTCACTGCCACATGAAAAAAAGAATAGTGTGAGGATGAATAGGATCTTTTTCATAAGTACCTTTTAAATACTTAACGAGGTAACAGTAACGCTATTTTTTACTAGCGTTGAAAAGCTTTTGTTTTTCATCCTTGCTGAGGCTTTCATATCCTTTTTCCGAAATCTTATCGAGAATTGCATCGATCTCTGCCTGAGGAGTATTACTTGACTCGTTGGATTTAGATCTTGTTGTCTTTTTGGATGGTCTTCTATTCCCTGACCGATGAGTAACCTTAATTTTTGGCTGCGGCTTGAACATACTTTTTATAAAGGAAATAAAAGAGATAACCCAACTGCCAATGTCCGTGCCCTTGTTTAGTTGAGTGATGTAAAGCCACCCAATAAAAGCTCCTCCTAGATGTGCTATTTCACCTCCGGCATTTGCTCCTGTTGACCCAATAAATGACATGAAAACGTAAAAAATAGCAATATACTTGATCTTAACTGGCCCTAGAAAGATCATGAAAAATGTATAGTTCGGCATAAATACTGCTGCACCTACTACAATAGCAAAGACACCTGCAGATGCGCCCAACATCATCGAACCAACAACACGGTCTGCATAAAATGGTATGAAGTTGTACATAAACATGTACAGTAATCCTCCTGCCAAACCGCCCAAAACGTAAAGAGCTATGACTCTCTTGCTATTTAAAAATTCTTGAATAATCCTTCCAAACCAAAACAAGAATAGCATGTTGAAGAGGATGTGAAAGAAGTCATAATGAGTGAAGAAATACGTAACGATTGACCATGGCTGCAACAAGAAAGTGCCAACCTCAGCAGGCAATTGAAGTTTTCTGAAAATCCAGAAAAAACTACTAGTAGCGTCACTAAGATCGAAGAATACCTTAAAAATTCTTGCAGATGCAAAGACTATAAGATTGATCAGAATGATCTGAACAACCGAATTATTGGGCTTGCTCCATGCATTAGCAAATTCTTGTTTTATTCCTCCATTCATGGTCTAGTAAAATCTCTTAGTGTCGTTTTTCCAAAACTTCAACAAAATAAATGCAATCAACATTCCTCCTAAGTGGGCAAGGTGGGCGACATTATCACCCGGCGTCCGATGAAACTCAGAATAAAGCTCGTACATTCCATAGAAGAAAACCAAGTATTTTGCTTTGATAGGTATTGGAGGGAAAAGTAGAAAAAGCTCTGTATTAGGAAACAGAAAGGCAAAAGCAAACAGAATACCAAAGACAGCACCTGAAGCTCCAATCATATTTCCATTGGTTACAATAGTGGAATAAACATTTTCAACGAAGTTTCGAGTTTGAGCTTCGAGGGCAGAGTTATCAAAATATTGATCTGACAATTCCGCTACCGCACTCATGTTGTAATAGTATTGATATTGCGATTTATGATCAATAATGAATCGTTCGAAAGTCTCGGGACTAGGGTTTTCCAGGTAAGACTCAGCATCGCTTTTCAAATCTAATTTTTCAAAAGCATCTGCTGCTCCATAAAGTATTCCTGCACCAATCCCACACACAAGGTAGAAGATTAAGAACCATCTATAGCATTGGTGCAAAAACCAACACCGCAATCATATTTCCAATCAAATGCCAGGTGTCTCCATGAAGCCACATGTAGGTGAATACTTGGAAAACAGCGAATTCTGAGGAGTATATTGTTCTGAGGCCAAACAATCTTGCTAGTGGGTCAACTAAATGCCCATTCGCGTCTGGCTGAGTCAAAATGGACCCAATGATAAGGAGAGCCACATTAATGATCAGAATATTCTTTGCTACTGGTGTAAGTCTTCTAAACACGTTATTTCTTGTTTCTTAACTTTTCTTAAACCACTCATTTATTTGCTCTAAACTAACCAAAACATAGGTTGGATTTCCATCCGGTGTATAATTTGGTTGTTCGCAGGCAAATAAGCGATCCATTAAATGATCCATCTCCTCATCCTTCAATTTATTGCAACGGTTAGTTGCGGTTCTTTTAGCCAAAGCTCTCGCCAAGCTTTCATTTTTAGGTAAGTCTAGCTTCTCAGCGTTGAACTTATACTGCTCTATTAGACCTTCGAACACCTCCTTTTCGTTGCAGGGGGCTAGTTCAGAAGGAATACCTTGTATCACAATCATATGCTCGCCCATTTGCTCAAATTCAAAACCAAGCTGATTGATTTCTTCTTTCAACTCGATAGTAAGCGCAAAATCTGATGCATTTAATGCTACCTGTTGGGGAAACATGCATGATTGAGAAGCGCCTGAGCCAGTTTTCATGGATTTCTGATACTCCTCGAATAGAATCCGCTCCAATGCAGAAATCTTGTCTAAAACTACCATTCCACTCTTCACCTGTCGAAGCAGATAACGTCCGTGGAGGTGATATGTTGGTTTTTTTTCGTCAACTTCAACCGATTGATTGATAGAACTTTCGAATGTGGTCTGGACCACACGTTCTTTCTCAGCCTCTTCAATCGTAGCTATTTCTTCTTGGGTAGCTGAAGCGTATAACTCATTTAATTTATCCAAACGCTCCTGATTGCTTTCTAAAGACTTGAACGAGCCGTAGTCTCTATCTTTCTTGGTAGTGAAGTTTGAACTTTCACGTTGGATATTCAGGTGATCGAAGCTTACATCTGCAGAAAAATCTAACGAAGGCGCTACATTAAATGAAGCCAATGCCTGCCTAACTGCTGAATTTATCACGCCGTACAGCATTCGATCGTCATCAAATTTTACTTCAGTCTTAGTAGGATGAACGTTAATATCCACATGGACTGGGTCTATTTCTATAAAAAGAACATAGAAAGGAAAATAATCTTCTTTTAAAAGCCCCTGATAAGCTCTGCTCACTGCATGATTGAGGTAGCTATTTTTGATGAAGCGATTGTTTATAAAAAAGAACTGTTCTCCTCTGGTTTTTTTGGAATTTTCCGGCTTACCGATATATCCACTAATTTTCACCAAGTCAGTTTCCTCACTGCAAGGAACCAACTGTTGCTGGTAATTTTTGCCAAACAGTTGAACGATCCGCTTACTCAATTTCCCACTATCCAATTTGTATGTCTCCAAATCATTCTGAACCAATGAAAAAGCGATTTGAGGATTTGCCAACGCTACACGTTGAAATTCATCATTGATATGTCGAAGCTCTACCGGATTCGATTTTAAGAAATTACGCCTGGCAGGGACATTATAAAACAGATTTTTTACGCAAATAGAAGTGCCCTGATTTTGTGCGATGGGCTCCTGACTTTTAACCTCAGAAGATTCAATTATCAATTGTGTGCCAAGTTCATCATCTGCATGCTTGGTCTTGAGTTCTACTTGTGCAACGGCAGCTATAGAAGCCATTGCCTCTCCTCTAAAACCTAAGGTTCGGATCTTAAATAGATCTTCCGATTTGCTAATCTTAGATGTCGCATGTCGCTCGAAGCTCATGCGCGCATCCGTGCCCGTCATTCCGCATCCATTGTCTACAACCTGGATTAGCGATTTGCCTGCATCTTTTACAATTAACTTGATGGAAGTCGCACCAGCATCAATGCTATTTTCGAGCATCTCTTTCACTACCGAGGCAGGTCGCTGCACAACTTCACCAGCAGCTATTTGATTTGCAATGGCATCCGGAAGTAAGCGTATAATATCACTCATTTGCGCTTCCTCAAAGTTTTAAGTCGATATACAAGGTATAGTGGGATACTGGCCCACAGGATATAATTGAATATCTCATTTCCAAATTGAAGCCAACCTAGCACCATCACACCTAAAAGAGCTGCAATACCCAATTGAATCATTGAAGTGGATGGGGCAGGTTTGGTTTTTCTTTTAAAGGAAATTTTGGTCGGTTGGTAGTTTCCGGTTGCTTCTCCATCCATTTGCTCTTTGATTCTTTCAGTACGTTCTTTAATTTCCTCCTTTACAGGATCATAATACCGTGGCTGTATTCGAAACTGTTGATGTTTTGGAAGACGAAAAAGGGATGGAAATCGCATTGGGTATAGTTATTGATCGAATGTTATGTTAATGAACACGACATGAATGAAAAATTGTTCAAATTTAATCCTCTCAATTGAGAATGAATCAATTACTTAGGATTCGATTTGTACCGCCATATATGAGAGACTATTTGCTCGCCGTATGTATGTTGTTGTCAACAGCTGTTTTAGCCTTAGATGGAGAAATCAATGAAGGTGTTTGGATCGATGGTGACTCCTTTTATGAATCTATAAAACATAAAAAAAGGTCGACAATCTATTTTAGTGATTGGAGTGTCCACGCGGATCAGTTTCTAAAAGATGAAAACTACTTCGTAGCACTTCAATTAAATGAGCGTTTTGATCCCCTTCCCAATGATAAAATAAGCTTGCCATCGCTATCGACAATAGCAGCCATAGATGACAAAGAGCTTAGAATAGCCTACTATAAATTTTTGGAAAACTTCGGGCGTACTAATGGGATCAATCATGTTGTGCTTCCCGATACAACTGGTTTTAACAAATTTCAAAAAGAGGTAATCAATGAAGCAAATCAATATTCGCCATTTTACTTTTTAAATAAATCTTCACTTTCATATGCATTACCATCCACAAAAAAAGATTTTGAAAGTGAGGTTGAAAATCACCCCATCATTTGGATTGCCGGCCAGGATGATAATATCTCTAAGATAAAACGATGGAGCAAGAAGGTTGAAAAAGAAGACATTGGTTGGTTTTACAATGCATTAAAGGCATACAAAATTTCTAAATACAATCCTGCTAAAAGCATACCTGATGATCTTTCGGAATCAATTTTTTCTGCAAGCGTCATCGCGATTGATCCTCACCAGGTATTTCCGCTTACGGATCAGGTGATTACCTACTTGGGAATGGATCAGGGATTGAAGAAGCGATTAAGTCAATACGTTAATGTATTAGAGTATAGAGTTCCAGGGGTCACTTGTATCGTTGACAATAGAAGGTATGAAAAGGAGATTCAGGAAGGAGATATTTTAATAAGTACTGATAAGACTCAACAAACTGAACAAGGAATCATTCTACCTGAAATTAGAATCGAAGATCAAGACTTAGTCGTTGCTAAGATGTTGTTTGGTGCTTCAGGAATCAAAGGAAGAAGTGATCATTTACATGCTAGGCAAATAAGTAACCAAATGTATCTCGGATACAGTGATTTAGAGAGGGAAGGTTTTAACACGACGCATCTTTCCTGGATTGATTCAATCGCTACAGATGCTATTAAAAAATTTGCGACGCCTGGGATGCAATTAGCGGTTGTAAAAAGCGGGTCAATCGTCAAAGAAGTTTCCTATGGTCATTATACATATGACAGTTTAATGCCAGTTTCAAATGATACAAGATATGATATTGCATCTGTCACAAAAGTTGTTGCAACACTACCGGCCATCGCCTTATTGATTGATCAAGGTAAAATTCAATTAGATGATTCGGTAAGCATTCATCTGGATTCATTTAAGGGTTCAAACAAATCAGGTGTAACTATAAGACAACTTCTTGCTCATAATGCAGGATTAAGAGCCTATGTTCCTTTTTGGAGTATGATGATGGATGGTGACAGACTTGATGCATTTTATTATAAAAATGCTGAGGACGAAGCCAACGATGTTAGAACCTATGGCTTAGAACCTCACCCGAGCATGGCGGATTCATTGAAGAGTTTTATTGTCCAGTCAGAGCTGATAGACAATCCAAAAGAATATCGATATAGCGATTTAGGGTTTATGATTCTCCACCTACTTGTGGAAGAAGTGTCCGGAATGCCTTTCGAAGAATTTTTGAAGGTGAATTTTTACCTACCAATGGGTCTGAATCAAACAGGATTTAATCCAGTGCAGAACGGAGTATCTCCAAAAGAAATCGCACCAACTGAATACGATGAGCGATATCGTAGCTATCAGGTATGGGGAGAAGTGCATGATAGAAATGCGTTGGTATTTGGAGGAGTAGCAGGTCATGCAGGCCTTTTCTCAACAGCTAGTGACCTGGCCAAAATGATGTATTTGTTCATTAATAATGGATTCTATGGTGGGAAGCAGTATATCTCAAAGCAGACCATTGAGAAACTAAATACACGATATTTTGAAAATAATAGAAGGGGCTTGGGTTGGGATAAGAAAGATGGTGACAAAGATTCGGCATCATCTTTAGCAAGCGATGCTAGTTTTGGACATACAGGATTTACGGGAACGATGGTATGGGCAGATCCCAAAGCGGATTTAATTTTTGTTTTCTTATCCAACAGAATTTATCCTGATGCAGAAAATTGGAAATTGATGAGCCTCAACACACGAACTCAAATACATGATGTGCTTTATCAATCACTTGAAAATCCTGAAATACGAAACTAATTGACCATTCTTGAGGTTTAAGACCAGTAAAATACCTAATTCATGAAAGTAGGAATAGTTTGTTATCCAACTTACGGTGGAAGTGGAGTTGTAGCCACAGAACTTGGAAAGGCACTCGCTAAAAAGGGGCACAAAGTTCACTTTATCACTTACTCTCAGCCGACTCGTTTAGATTTCTTTAATCCTAACCTCTATTATCACGAGGTTAGCGTCAATTCATATCCCTTATTTCAATATCCTCCATACGAACTTGCATTAGCGAGTAGAATGGTTGATGTTGTATTAAATGAAAAATTAGATCTTCTCCATGTACACTATGCTGTGCCACATGCTTCGGCTGCTTATATGGCCCAGCAAATTCTGAAAACCAAAGGGTACGAAATTCCATTCATTACAACCTTACATGGCACAGATATCACGATCGTTGGGAAAGATGCAACTAACGAACCAGTGGTTACATTTTCTATTAACAAGTCAGATGGTGTCACTGCTGTTTCTGAGGATCTTAAAAACGATACGCTCGAACATTTTGATATCTCAGTGCCAATTGATGTAATTCCGAATTTCATAGACTTGGAGAGATTCAAGAAACAACCCAAGGAACACTTCAAGAAAGCCATATGCCCTAACGGAGAAAAACTAGTAGTACATACTTCCAATTTTAGAAAAGTCAAGCGCGTAGAAGATGTATTGAGAGTGTTTTGTGAAGTGAGAAAGGTGGTTCCATCAAAGCTTTTACTAATAGGTGATGGGCCTGAGCGTCAAAAAATGGAAGATATGGCGCGCGATATTTGCACGGAAGATATCCGCTTCTTAGGCAAACTGCAAGCAGTAGAAGAGGTACTTTCTGTAAGTGACTTGTTTTTGATGACGTCAGAGAAGGAAAGTTTTGGACTGGCGGCTCTAGAGGCAATGGCATGTGAAGTACCAGTTATCTCAACCAATGCAGGGGGACTGCCCGAATTAAATGATGAGGGTAAATCTGGTTATGTCTGTAATGTTGGTGATGTTGATGCTATGGTGGAGAAAGCTATTCACATCTTAG
Source organism: uncultured Roseivirgaceae bacterium (assembly GCA_964634415.1). Lineage (GTDB taxonomy): Bacteria > Bacteroidota > Bacteroidia > Cytophagales > Cyclobacteriaceae > Ekhidna. Next base: position 9,487 of record CAZWLS010000082.1, read on the forward strand.
ACAACAAAAACCTTGATTCTTTTAAAAAAGGAGCATTAGCGAGAGCTAAAGAGTTTGATGTAAATAATGTTCTGCACAAGTATGAAGAATATTATAACAGTGTTTTAGAAAAGCATAAACAGTCTTTATCAGAGAGTTATTAAAAAATTAGGGTTTCTTTTTAATAATTTTGCCTTGAATCTAAATTAAGCAATGGAACTAAAGAATAAACCTCACGCTAAAGGGACGAAAGAACTGTTTAAAAACAAGTTCATGGAAAGGTTGACGAGGACTCACATCTCACTGCCTTTGATCATTTTTACTATCATTTCGACGAGTTTAATGGTTTACGGTTTTCAGCAATCTTACTTGAATGCATTAAATGCCATCTTATTATTTATTGGTGGTTTTATGTCTTTTACACTGGTAGAGTATGTGATGCACAGGTTTGTGTTCCATTTAAACCCAAAGACTGAAAAACAAGAAAAGTTTGCTTATGCAGTTCATGGTGTTCATCATGACTATCCAAAAGATAAGGATCGGTTGGCAATGCCAATACCATTGAGCCTTACACTCTCAACTGGCTTTTTCTTTTTGTTTCAGTTACTTATGGGTGTGAACGTTTTTGGGTTTTTACCTGGATTCTTAATGGGTTATGCCTCTTACTTGTGGGTACACTACATGGTTCATGCATTCCAACCTCCTAAAAATTTCTGGAAAGTACTTTGGGTTCATCATGGAATTCATCACTACAAAGATCCGGGGAATGCCTTTGGAGTATCTTCTCCTTTCTGGGATATGATTTTCCGCACCATGCCAAAAAAATAATCAAGTTTTATTTCTTTTCAGACTTTGAGGATTTCTTTGCCTCTTTCGATTGGCGTTTTTCGTGCGATGCTGGTTCCAACGTCACTTTGAACAAAAAATCCCTTGTTCCCCAAAATAGATTGGAAACTAACGATGCGAATATGGGTCTTCTGCCGGGCATAACTTGGTAGATACGTATGTTAATTTAACAGAAAATTTTCTCATTTCGATTTGAGAAACTGTTTTTTTAGAATCTGAAGCATCAATCAGTTATGAGCTGATAATTGAATGTTGGATGCTAATTTTATTAATATCCGACTTCAGGAAATCTTTCTTGTCGCTTTTTAGTTAAGTTATAGCTATGATCGGATATCGGTTCACACAATTTATTCCTGAGAAAAACCCAGAGCAAAATACCTTCGACAATTTGCTTCAAATTTTTCTCCAATTGATGGTTATAACATCTGGAGATGTCAATGAGGCTTTGAGCTGGCTAACTAACCTGGATCGGGAGCATGGAATCTCCAATGAAGAATATGGGATTGGTGATTTTATTGATGACCTAAGAAACAAGGGATACATCGATGATAAAAATGAAAAGGGAGAATTTAGGATAACTGCCAAGAGTGAACAAGAAATAAGAAAAAGTGCATTAGAAGAAATCTTTGGAAAGCTTAAAAAATCTGGCAAAGGCAGTCATAAAACCAACCATACAGGTTCGGGTGATGAAATAACATCAGATTATAGAGAGTTTCAATTTGGTGATTCTATTGAGCAAATTGAGATGACTGAAAGCCTTAGAAATGCTCAAATCAATCACGGCCTTAATGATCTTACACTCACGGAAAATGATTTGGAGATTCGAGAACGCGAATACAAAACTCAGACATCTACCGTGTTGATGATCGATATCAGCCATTCGATGATATTGTATGGCGAAGATAGAATTACGCCGGCTAAGAAAGTTGCAATGGCACTTGCTGAGCTAATCAAACGCAAATACCCAAAAGATACTTTAGATGTTATAGTCTTTGGAAACGATGCTTGGCAAATTGAGGTGAAAGATCTTCCGTACTTGAATGTTGGTCCATACCATACCAACACAGTTGCCGGACTCGAACTGGCCATGGATCTTTTGCGAAGAAGAAAAAACAAAAACAAGCAAATTTTCATGATCACAGATGGAAAACCTACCTGCCTAAAGGAAGGAATAAAGTATTATAAAAATAGCTTCGGACTAGACCCCAAAATATTAAATAGAACATTGAACCTTGCTGCTCAATGTCGCAGAATCAATGTCCCAATAACCACTTTCATGATAGCTTCTGATCCATACCTACAAGAATTTGTTAGGGAGTTTACAGAGGTGAATAATGGAAGCGCCTACTACAGTAGCTTACAAGGATTGGGGAATCTCATTTTTGAAGATTACCGAAGAAATAGAAGAAAAAATCTTTAAGGCCCACAAGGGATTAACACAAATTATAAATGAATTATCAAGACCTATCTGCAGAGCAGAAATTGAATATCTCTACACTAGGAGAACTGAAATCAGCTGGATATCAACCGCAATCGATAAAAGAGGAGTTGAGAGCTAACCTAATTAAAGCTAAGAAAGCAGGAGAAGAGATATTTAAAGGAATTTGGGGCTACGAGGATACTGTAATCCCGGATGTTGAACGTGCGATATTATCACGTCACAATATAAATTTTCTGGGGCTAAGGGGGCAAGCTAAGACAAGGATGGCGCGAATGATGACAGGACTGCTAGATGAATTTATTCCAGTAATTCAAGATGCACCGTTGAATGACGATCCACTTTATCCTATTTCCAAATTTGCAAGAGATAAGGTAGAAGAGCTAGGAGATGATACTCCAATCGCATGGATGAGTAGAGACGATCGCTATACCGAAAAGCTCGCTACGCCAGATGTGACAATAGCAGACCTAATTGGTGATGTAGATCCCATAAAAGCGGCAAGCTTAAAGCTTCCATATTCTGATGAACGTGTAATTCATTTTGGACTAGTGCCAAGATCACACAGGGGAATTTTTGTGATCAATGAATTACCTGATCTACAAGCAAGGATTCAAGTTGCATTGTTTAATATTTTGCAAGAGGGAGACATTCAAATTCGAGGTTTCAAATTACGAATGCCACTGGACGTTCAGTTTGTGTTCACAGCCAACCCTGAGGATTATACCAATCGAGGTTCAATTGTTACCCCGCTTAAAGATCGTATCGATAGTCAAATAATTACCCACTATCCAGGCTCCATTGACATTGGTAAGAAAATCACTGAACAAGAAGCAGACCTTTCTAAAGAACAGAAAGAGGGAATAGAAATCTATGATCTCGCGAAAGACCTGGTTGAGCAAATTGCTATGGAAGCAAGAGATAGTGAGTATGTAGATGCTAAAAGCGGGGTATCAGCGCGTCTTACGATTTCAGCTTTTGAGAATTTGGTAAGTGCCTGTGAAAGAAGAATGCTTACGACTGGCGATTCAAGTACAAATGTTCGTCTTACAGATTTTATTGGAGTTATTCCTGCAATTACTGGGAAAGTAGAGCTTGTCTACGAAGGAGAGCAAGAAGGTCCGGGGATTGTAGCAAACAACCTGGTGGGTAAAGCAATCCGGTCGCAATTCATAAACTATTTTCCTGACCCGGAAAAGGAACGGAAAAAGGAAACGAGCAGTCCATACCAAGAATTAAAAGAGTGGTTTGAAAAAGGGAATATGGTTGATTTGGTATTTGACTCGAATGAAAGTGAATACAGAAAAGAACTGAAAAGTATTCCTGGACTTGAGAAGCTGGTTGACAAATATCAAAAAACCTCTCATGAGGGATTTAAGTACTTTTTGATGGAATTTGCGTTATTTGGATTAGCAGAGTACAGTATGCTCAGCAAACATCAACTTGAGAAAGGGATGCAATTCAAAGACCTTTTTACAAGCATGTTCAATATGCCAGAGTTGGGGGATGATGAATGAAAAAGCCGAAGAAGTACTTAAACTAATTAGACAGGGAGAAGGTCAATTCGTAGAATTCAAGAAAAAAGCCAATCACCCTGAAAAGATTGTCCGCGAAGTTGTTGCCTTTGCCAACTCGGAAGGCGGTCACCTTTTTATTGGCGTTGATGACAATGGCTTAATCAGTGGACTCAAGTACCCAGAAGATGATGAGTTTATTTTAACTAAAGCTATTCAAGAATTATGCAGGCCTGCGATTGACTTTGAAGTAGAAATATTGCGAGTAAAGGATGTAGATATTCTTTATTACAAAATACTTGAAGGTGTTCGGAAGCCATACTTTTCATTCTTAAATAAGAAACACAGATATGGCAAAGCCTTTATTCGCTCGGCGGATCATTCGATTCAGGCTAGTTATGAGGTGAGACAGATATTGAAGAGACGGTCAAAAGAAAATCAGCCGTTTGTTTTTGAAGATAAAACCCGAGAGCTTTTTAAATACTTCGAAAGCCACCCCTTTATTACTTTATCTGAATACACGCAACTGAGCGGATTAAATAAAAAGCTTGCTTCTAACAAGTTAATCCATCTTGCTTTATCTGGTGCTTTAAAAATAGAGCCGAAAGAAGGTGGAGACATTTTTATG
>CAZWLS010000083.1:0-9671 GCA_964634415.1 uncultured Roseivirgaceae bacterium
GAGGTCTGAAACATCAATTTCTCCCGAAGTAATAGTGGCTGATTTTAACATCATCCCTTTCATGTTATAGATACTTAGCTCAACCTGCTCGTCACTCTCAATTGACAAAATATTTAAAACTGGATTGGGGTAAACTTGAATAGAAATAACATCTGACACATTGAGAACAGCCTCTTCCAAAACATCAAACGAAATAGTCTCAATAGCTGAATTATAATTTTCATTGCCAACCTGAGTCACTGTTATAGTAACTTCTCCCGGACTTCCATCAAGCGTGATCGTAACATCAGATATGCTTGCCGGACCAGCAACCTCATACTCCAATACAAGATCAGAATCGACTTGTGCCACAACATCAAATGGAACATCGGTTATTAGCTTATCATCAATTGCATTGATTGTAATAATTTGATCTGCTTTAGCAATATCAAAACTCTGATGTACCTCGTTTGCGGAGTTATAATTTGAGTTACCACCTTGGTTAGCTGCGATGGTTACCGCTCCTGCCCCAGTAATTGTCACGGTATTTTCAGAAATGGTCGTTGGACCACTCACAAGTGAAAATATTACATCAAGCCCAGAAGAAGCCGAAGCGGATAAGTCAAATGCTGCATCTCCAAAGGTTTTATCATCAAGCTCAGCAAAAGAGATAGCCTGATCTGCTTTTGATATCTCAAATGATTGAAGTACATCAGTAGCAGAATTGTAGTTTTCATTTCCAACCTGACTTGCTGAAATCGTCACCATACCTGCACCTGTAATACTTAATGAATTACCCGAAATCGAAACTGGGCCACTAATTACTGAGAATGTCACATCTAGTCCTGAAGAGGCATTTGCAGGACACTACTACAACTAACTACTTCATGCCCCTCTGCTTATAGATTTAAGTATTGGGGCATTTTTTCGTCGCATTGTAGTCACATCCAATGCCCAATCATCAATCTAATTGACATAAGGACGACATACAAACACCTGAAAAGGTATAAATTCTAAATATTTTCAAATTATTGAACCTCTCAAGCAACCATTTACTGATGAAAGTCAGTTCTGGCTAAAATTGATATTCAATGTAAATATGGGTATCTGAATTATTTTAACAATTACCACTATCAGATCATGAACCATTTAGTAAAATCTAAACTTCCGACTAAATATGGTGACTTTTTAATCAAAGCGTACAAGTATCACGTCGAAGATCTTCCAAACGTAGTACTTTATACGAAGGGATTAGATACAAAACTCCCAGTCTACACCAGAATACATTCAGAATGCATGACAGGTGATTTATTTGGTTCTTCTAAATGCGATTGTGGAGAGCAATTAGATTTTTCCATGAAATGGGTCCAGGAGCATGGAGGATTAATAATCTACTTAAGACAAGAAGGAAGAGGAATCGGCCTAATCAACAAACTACATGCTTACAACTTACAAGAGCAGGGATTTGATACTAAACAGGCTAATCTGGAATTGGGATTTCATGAAGATTCAAGAGATTATACGCCTGCAATTGAAATACTAAAAGATTTGAATATTTCTAACATCAAATTGCTAACAAATAATCCTGAGAAACTTAGTGCTTTTGACAACTCTGGGATTGATGTAGTAGAACGCATTCCAATAGAAATGCAACCTAAGAATCAGAACCTTGAGTATCTTAAAACAAAAAAGTACAGCATGGGTCATCTTTTTTCAGCAAACATGTTTTAAACTATGTGGGAAGTAATTCTAAATATTCGCAATACTTTAAAACAGAAGGAGGAGCTCCCAAGAGCAATTAGTCTTTCGAAGGAAGGAGACAAAATTTCTGTTTTCTTCGGACCTGTCGCCGCAACTAATTCCTTGGTGATTCATTTAAGCCCGGCCCTTATTGAAGAATGTGATCCGCTTATTTCAAATCCATTTTCTATTGAAAAACAAAGCGACATTTTCACGGAGAATGAGATAAAGACATTGAAAGTGTATCTTCCATATGCATTTCTTGAGTGGTGTGGAAGAAAGTCAAATAAGTGTTTTGCTATTTCACATTTTGCACAAACACTGGATGGAAGAATTTCGTCGTGTTCTGGTGATAGTAAATGGATCGGAAATGAAGAAAACTTGATTCACGCCCATAGAATGCGGGCACTCTGCAGCTCAATCTTAGTTGGATCTAAAACAATAGAATCTGACAACCCAAAACTAAATGTCCGAATGGTTGAAGGCCCAAACCCTGTCAAAGTGATCCTTGGAGGCAATGGTCAATTCTCAAGAAACACATACAATGCGATAAACCAATCAACATTAATATTTCAAGATTCTAATACCACCCCCACTCCATTCGAGAGAATTCAAATCTCCAAAAACCCAGACTACAATCCTCACGAGGTGCTAGATGAATTGGCAAAAAGAGGGATCTACTCAGTATACATTGAAGGAGGATCATATACTACTTCATCCTTTTTGAAAGAAAAAGCACTAGATCAAGTCCAATTACACTTTTCTCCGAGAATAATTGGCTCTGGAAATAGTTCTTTCAACTTCGAAGGAATAGATAAAATCAATGAGGCCATCACTTTTTCTTCTGGTGAATATATACCTATAGGAGATGATATTATGTTCGTTGGAAAACCAAACAAATGAGCACACATTCTACACTTCTTTGGCATAACAAATCAAAAAGTTGGTTGGAGGAAACAAGCTTACCGGAAGTCAGCGATGGATGGGTGAAGATTAAATCTATATGTTCTTTTGTGAGCATGGGTACAGAGCGAGTAGTGGTAGATCAAAGTCTTACTCCAGAACTTGCAATAGCTATGGCAGTTCCTTATCAAAAAGGAAGTTTGGATCAGACATTTACTTACGGTTACTCTGTCGTAGGTGAAGTGATTAAAGGCAGTCCCGAACATCTTGGAAAGATAATTCACATCATGCATCCTCATCAAGATTTTTTCAATGCGAAAATTGATGATTTAACAGAATTGCCTTTAGGGTTAACTCCAAAAACGGCATCAATGGCTAGCAACATGGAAACAGCAGTAAATGCGATCTGGGATGCTGAAGTTGAACTTGGAGACCGGGTACTGATTGTTGGGTTTGGGGTCATTGGAGCGCTGGTAGCTGAAATTCTTCAAAATACCATAGGAGTATCAGTGGAAGTACTTGAGAAGGATAAAAGCAGAGCAGATGTAGCCAAAGAAAAAGGATTAAACGTTTGGGATAAATCCAGTCAAAAATTTGATGTTGTATTCAACACGAGTTCTAATGAAGAAATACTCCAAAACGCACTAACCTGGACTACTAAAGAGGGTCGAATTGTGGAACTCAGTTGGTATGGAAGCAAGACAATAAAACTTCAACTAGGAACTGACTTTCATTACGGAAGAAAAAAAATTATTGGTTCTCAAGTGAGTCAAATTCCGTCAAGGAAACAGCCTCAGTGGAACTATAAAAAGAGAAAGGACTTGGTATTTGAACTGCTAAGCAAGCTCGATCTATCTTATCTGACCTCTAACCAAATCTCATTCTCAGAATCAGTAGACTTTTATGCTCGATTGAGAAGAGGAGAAGAAAATAATATAAGCACTTTAATAACATATTGAACAATGTATACAGTAAAAGTCAAAGAACATATCATGATTGCGCATTCATTACCTGATCCATTTTTTGGACCTGCGCAAAACATGCACGGTGCTACATATGTTACAGAAGTAACCTTCATGAGTGAGCGTCTAAATGCTCAAAATGTGGTAATTGATATAGGAGAAGCAACTGAGATCACGAAAAAAGTTTTGGGTGAACTCAACTATCAAAATCTTGATGAACTACCTAAATTCAAGGGAGTGTTAACAACAACTGAGTTTTTGGCTCATTACATACACTCTGAAATCAAAAGTCAACTTAAGGAGGTACTAAGACTTAAAGTTGAATTACTTGAGTCCCATGTAGCATCTGCAAGCTATGAAGACTAAAAAACAGCTTGTAATCCTCACTACACATTTTGGAACCAATTTTTCTGGTGGTTCTACTGCAACTTGTGAAATTTTTTCACGTCTTCAATCCGAATTTGAAAAAGTCGTTGTAGTCGGTACGCAGCTAGGAAAACACCCCTTTAAAAATTTAGAATTCATAAAGTACAGAAACTGGATTCATGCTACGAAAGTATTGAAGAGTCTTTCTAAAACAGGTTCAGTTTTCTACGGTGACTTTTACAATTCATTCCTGTTCATTCATGCTAAACTTCCTTTCTTCTTTACTTACCATGACAACTGGCCAGAAATGAGAAATTTTGGTTTCAATAATAAATTGAAGTCATTATTCTTTACTCCTTCATATACTTCCATTTTTAAGCGTGCAGAAACAGTTTTCGCTGTTTCAAAAGCTAAAGAGAACTATATAAAGAATTTCACATCTCGCTATCAAGTTGTTAAAAATGGATTTTCGAAACATGAACTTGCCAGTAAAGAGCGTAAGATGAATAAAGTCTTAATGGTAGGTTCAATAGATGAAAGGAAGTATCTATTGGCACTAAACCTCTTCAAAAGGATCCCAAGTTCCACTGATCTTACAGTAGATATTTTTGGTCATATAAAAGATCAAACTGTATCCAAAAAGTTAGACAGGTTTCCGTTTGTCAGAAAAATGGGCTTTCATGAAAACATTCCCTATGCAGAATACTCGTTGCTCTTGCATACATCCATGATGGAAAATTTGCCGCTCGTATTCTGTGAATCAATTTTTCATAATATCCCAATATTGGCTTTTGATGTTGGTGGAAGCAACGAAATAGTCACGCGAGAAAATGGGATGCTTATTCCTCCTTACGATATCAGCTCGCTAGAATCTTCTCTAAAAAAGATTATGTCGGGTGCAATAGCATTCCCCATGAATAAGGAAATCCTAAAAGAGCATTCATGGGAAACTGCTTCAAAGAAGTATCAACTAAAGATGTTAGCCGAATGATACCTTATATTGTAATTCTTATATACACCACATTCATTTGGGATTTTTTCATCTGCCCAATTCCAAGCGAAGCTTCTACTCAATCATTGGTTAACTCCAATAAATCAAGACTTCTCAATCATTTTTACATTGCAATATTCACAATCAACCTGCTATTTTATCTCGCTCCGCTTTCTATAGCACTATTTCAATTAATGGAAAACCATTCACCCAACATACCAATGTGGATGGTGGTCGCAGGGTCAATTATCGCAATATGTGGTCGGATATTTTCAATAGTAGGAGGTGCCATTCTTAGTAAAAGAAGAGAAAAACTAGTGTCTATCTCAATCTTTCGATGGAGTCGCAATCCTATCACTCTAGGAATGCATTTGACTTTTTTGGGATTGATTATCTGCACTAATCACTTGTTTCTTTTGATTGGTCTTGCTTTTTCCGTTTGGAACATGCACTTGAAAATCAATATCGAAGAAAAGCACTTGATTAAAAAATTCGGATTACGATATACAAATTATAAGTTCAAAACACCTAAATATTTATGGATGTAACAATTAAACAAGATCAGATTAAAACATGGTTTGATGAAACCTATAAAAGGAAGAAATTCTCATATCTCAGACCTCAGAGAGCTTATCAGATATTTACTACACTCCTTGATGTGAAGCCTGGCACCAAGCATCTAGACATAGCGTGTGGTCTTGGCCTCATGATGAAGTCAATGGGCGAAAAAGGTGCTAGCAGCGTAGGAATAGATATTTCCAAAGAAGCAGTAAAACAGGCTAAAGAGTACTTTCCACAAGGCGAATATCACGTTGGAAATGCAGAGTCGCTTCCATTTGAAAATGAGCAATTTGATTTCATTACTTGCATCGGTTCAATAGAACGGATGCTTAATAGAAAGAAAGTCATTAGTGAGCAAGTCAGAGTGGCGAAAAAGGATGCTAAGTTTTGCTTCATGGTAAGAAACTCTGAACACTTTTTATGGAGATTTATTCAAGAGCCTTTTGGAATTAAAAACAAGACAGGACACCAAGATGCTTTAAATCTAGAAGAGTGGACAGATCTATTTCGTTCTTCAGGCCTTCAAGTAAAAAGTGTAACCAGAGACCATTGGCCTTTCTACAGACTCATTACTCTCTTATGGCCATTTAAGATTGACACCAGCCGAAAAAGAAGGTTGTTTTACCCATTAAATTGGGCATACGAGTTCATTTTTATTTTAGAGAAATCTTAAATGACTGTAGCAGAAAAGTCATCCTCAATCGAGAGAAGCGAGTTAAGAAATATCTATAACTCGCTTTTTGATTTTGAATCTAAGCACAAAGTTGAACCCTACCCTATTCACAAGAAGGTGAGGATTGAGAGCAAGAATCTACTGGAATGGATAGATACTCAATTGGATTTAAATGATTCATCCAGAATCCTGGATGCCGGATGCGGTACCGGAAACACGCTTTTTCATTTTAATAAAAAATATAGAAGTACAGGTATCGGATTATCTATAAGTGCAAGGGAAATTGATTTTGCCAACCGGCATGGACAATCTAGAGGCCTGCAAAAGGCACTTTCATTTTTGTGCAGAGACTTTTCTCAATCTATTGAAGATCTGGGATCATTCGACCTAATACTTGCTATAGAGTCACTAAAGCATAATAAGGATCCATTTGCTATCATTCAAAAATTCGTTAGCCAGCTTGCTCCAGATGGTAAATTGATAATCTTGGAAGACTTCCTTTTTGCTGATGAGTCAAATAGGGATGTTGAAAAACACAAAGTATTTTGGTCAGCACCTGGATTTGTTTCAATCAAAGAGTTAGAAAAAAAACTCACAGCAATTGGAGTTAACTATCAGCTGACGGACCTAACGCCATTTGTCCCAGTAAAAAAGAGATGGATGCAGGATTTAATTCTAAAATCGATAAAGTCAATCAAACGATTTTACAATAAAACAGGGATCGGATTTAGAAATCTTGAAACTTACGAAGGGGCTATCCTGCTAGAGAAACTATATAATAGAAAAGAAGTCGGCTACTTCTGTGTTACTGTTGGAAATAATTAAATAACCAGATGAAAATCATTGCCACATTAACAACACTACCATCTAGAATAGAATTTCTTGAACCGGTACTTGAATCAATGTTAACTCAAACACGGCCACCGGATGAAATTCATTTGCAATTGCCTGCACTTTGCAAGAAAGAAAACATAGAATATCGGCTGCCAGATTTTATCCATTCTATGGATAAAATTAAAATTCAAAACCACCCTCACGATTTTGGGCCCGCCACTAAATGGCTTCCTGCATTAAGGTATCTTCAAGGTGAAGAAGTTTTACTTCTTATCATGGATGATGATTGTTTTTACCCAGAAACCATGGTCGAACAATTGTTGATTCATGCGGAGTCAGACTCTTCCAAGGTATACTGTTCAACAGGAGGTATTCTTTCAGGCCCTTTGGTTCAGAGTTTTGAGGTCCAACCAGAGCCTAAAGAAAATTCGCTCACCATAATTACAGAAAATGAAAAACTCATCTCAGTTGATACGGTACAAGGATTCAGCCTAATACTATTTAACACCCAACTAATCGACTTTTCATTGATTCAATCATTGGAACACGAAGAAGTCTTACCTCTAGCTGACGATATTCTTCTTTCTAGCTTATTTGAAATACTAGAAGTTGAAAGAATACAAGTGGCTCCTTATCAAGTTCCTCAACCGTTGGACCAAGCAGAAATCAACCCTATTCATGGGAAAGGGAACTTATCTAGGATGTCGCTGAATACATTTTTGTGGACACAAAAAAGATGGAATCTTTGGCCAGATTACACGTTCAAAATGAAAAAGAAAAGTTTTCCTAAAAAGGTTAGGGACAAACTAAAATCCATGATAAAATAGGTACGGGCACTACTCCAATACTTCATACCCTTTTGGTACGTTGGCCCTATTCTGGAGCTGAGATTTTTTTACTTTATCCTGGAAAGCGTTCTTAATTTTTTTTCTCCAATATCTATAAGCATATATAAAACCATTCTCCTCTATCATCTTCTTAAGGTATTTTGATGGGATTTTCCCTTCCCAAATACCGAATTGGGTAATATTGAAATACGTCACTTTAGTAGGATCTGAGACAATGACTTCATTCAATATTTTTTTCCATTTAATCATGTGCAGATAATTACCTTCCTTCCCTAAGTAATTTTTGATCTTTCCATTTTTCCAATACCATCCATTTGGCATTCGCATAAGCTCAGCATTGTCAATACAATTCCTTTTTTCCCAATAAGGTTTAACGTCAAGCTTACCAGTTGATATCTCATTAAAAATGTGGTAGGAAAAAAAACCTTCATCAAACCCTTGATAGTAAGATTTTTCAAACGCCCTCCGATAGTTTGGAACTTCTTGGTAGAATAAGTTTAATCGATCAATATTTCTATAAAGTGTGAAGTGACCGCTGATTGTGTTGGGTCTTGTTGATATAATATCAAAAATTTGATAAGAAATGGATTTTAAGAACGCACTAAGATCACCCCAAATAACATCCATATCGCAATGACCCCAAAAATCATAACCTTCCAAATATTCTTCAAAAATATGACCATACATAGGTTTAAAATCGCACAATTTATGCGGATTCTCTAAGGCATGCGAAATACCGGTTTTCTCATAAATTAACTTTGATAAATCTGACTTCCTCAATTCAATGAACTGGATATTTTCTGGTCTATATTCAGGTTTTTCAATATCGGAAAAAATAAGCCAAGTCAGATCAGGATTGCACTCGCAGGACCGAAGGAATACGTCCATCCAAATCGGATAGCTCCCATAAAAAGGAAGTATAAGCGCTATTTTTTCTTTAGAAGGAATGATAAAGGTCTTTAAGGATTAACTGCTTTTTCTTCAACATCAAGATGATGTATAATACCCCAACGCAAAAAATGCTTAATGATGAAATAGTTGTTTCTACTCCTTTATAAAGGCTCAAAACCCCAACAAATGCTAAAAACAATAATACGATTAGTGACGACTGTTTAGTTAAATAACTAATTGAGTGAGATTTATTTACCTCATAGACGTTGAGAATATAGTTCATAAACCCAGCAACGCTCATTGCGTAAAGCGCTCCATTTAATCCGTAGCTTGGTGCTAAAACTAACAAGAGGATAATATTCACAATAAATGAATATAACGTAAACGAGGCTATCCGCTTAGTTTTATCGGCCTTCATCAGTCTCAAATGATTGAAGTAAAGTAAGGATGTAGGAAGAGTTGCAATCACACCCAGGTTCAAGTATTGATTAATCTCCACATACTTTGCATTATTCGTGAATAGATGAATGTTGTTTCCTAACAAGATCGAACACAAAAAGACAAACATGATACCAAGTCCATAAAAGAATTCGACTCTTTCTACGACTTCATTCTGCCCATCTTCCAACAATTCCAATAATCGAGGCCTTAAGGCATTGAATACTGCATTGATAACTAAACTGGGTAATCCAAGGATCGTTATTATTAATGTATACTGGCCCACCTCTTCGAGTGAGACAAACCTCTCTAAGATCATCCGATCTCCAACTTTTTGAGCTTGATATAATAATACTGTGGGTAGAAAAGGCAAACTAAATATCAAACCATTTTTCAAATATTGGCGTACCTCATGATTTAATAGATTGACCTTTCCATATCCAAAAAACCATTTACGATAATTTATTAAAACAAATGGAACAACG
>CAZWLS010000083.1:9681-13763 GCA_964634415.1 uncultured Roseivirgaceae bacterium
ATACACTTCGAAGCCAACCCTCCATAGACTATTCCAGCAACTCCATAGTCCATATATGCAATAAGAAAAATCTGTATAGATATACTCAACGTAAGAATACTTATTGAGTAAAGAGCGAGCTTTCTTAATTGATATTCATTTTTAAGAAACACAAAAAGACTGGCGTGCAATTGACTTAAAGCAGCAGTTATTAACACACAAAATCCCAAGGGGTAAAAACTCACATCAGTGTGATAAATAGAGAAAAAGTAGTTTCCTAAAAGCGTGAATATCAAAAACCAGAAAATAATAAGCATGACTGACCCTGAAAGAATAGCTACTCGAAAAGATTCTTTGTTTATTCCCTTTGAAAAGTATTGCGTCCCTCCTGATACATTCAACTGAAGACATGCAAATGCACTAAATAATATAAGATAAACATTAAGTAAGGCTAGGTATCCATACTCTTCAGGCGAAATGTATCGTAAATACACCGGCAACAACAAGAAATTTATTGTTGAAGGCAGAAGGCCGATAATCACGTAAAGTGTAGACGCCTTAACGTATTTTGATAAAAATACTTTCATCAAAAACTTTTTCTTTCAGAGAAACGAAAAGCATTTATGAACATACCGTAGAATGACAAGCCAAAGGAAATTAAAATTAATCCACCAGAGATACTGATCGCATAAATGGTCCATTCGGAAGGTAGAATGAATACTAAAAGAAGACTAATGAAAAACGATACCGCAATCGTTGCTCGAAACATCCTCGTAGTTACTTCATGGGTAGCAACAAAATATGAGACCAGTCCAAAAATAAACCTCATTAATGCAGGCAATAAAATCCATTGAGGTATGGCAGCATTCTGAACATGATATAATGAGAGCATCATAACAAGAAAGGCATCTGTCTCCATATCTAGTCTTGCGCCATAAATAGATAAATGTTTGAATTTCCTAGCCACATATCCATCTACACCATCCAATAAGACAGAAAACGTAAACAAAACAAAAAGAAACTCATAAGACATTGAATTTAGCAATGCCCCTCCTACAAAAACAATCCCTAGTCTAACCAGCGTAACCCAATTTGCATAACCAATA
Organism: uncultured Roseivirgaceae bacterium; assembly: GCA_964634415.1. Taxonomy (GTDB): domain Bacteria; phylum Bacteroidota; class Bacteroidia; order Cytophagales; family Cyclobacteriaceae; genus Ekhidna. The sequence continues at coordinate 10,767 of CAZWLS010000083.1, forward strand.
GCAGCAGGATAATCGATAAGAAACAGCCTGATTTTCGAAATGAAATAAGAAAAAGAGCATAGGTTAATCAGAAGCCAAAATATAAACCCATCCATCCATACTACTAACCCAACACCTATAATGTTAAATACCGAATGAGCTAAGATCCACTTATTATAAAATGAATCAGAATTTAATTCCTTCAGGTTCATAGTCTGGGATGTTTGATGCCTCTTTACTGTAATGATCAGAAAAGACGTTTAAGAAAATCGAATAAAAAGCTTCATGGTTAACAAATGAGTCTATCTTTTCTAAGTCATGCTGAAAGCCAAATTGTTCAAATCCATTGAGAAAGCTTCCATTTTTACTAACTATATGTACAGGAGTAGACAACCCATGTATCTCAGGTTTAGCCAACATTGGTGGCTGATGATCACCTATTAAAACGAACATATCATTGTCTGTACCATGATCCTGAATAAACCTATTTATTACTTCAAACTCATACTTTATTGCACGTTGATAGTCTTGAATTTCTGGATGTTTTAGAAATCCTTTGTGCACATGAACATGATCGTCTCCATTGTTTAAATCTTTCCAATTGTCTACCAATGGAGGAGTTATAAATGGAGAATGGGAATTTTTTGTGAGATAAAACAACGTATACGGACCAGTTGATTCATTCTTAATAAGGTCCATAGTAAAGTTCAAACTATATTGATCAGGAGCGCATGCGCCAAATCCATAAGCATTTCCGCTATATTGAATGTCATGGCTTAAAATCCAACGATCTATAGCGTACATTTCCCGCATCTCTTCGTATGGAACATTTATCCCATTGATAGGATTTATGGGATTTAAATTAAAGTTGGAATAGCCGGCATCTCTCAATAATCGCAATAAGCTTTTGCCATTTCTAAATTCTTTGTCATTTAAATAATTTTCAAAGAGGGTATTATTGTCGACTCTATGTCCAAAAAGGGCCGAAGTATATGTTAGCCATGATTGTCCACCTATTGTGGGAGAGTTAGAAAAAGAAGAAATTATGTCATAGCCACACTTCTTAACGTCACTCTGGAAGTCTTCAAATTGTTTAAACGAAGTTTCCCTGATACTTTCTTCTTGAAAATAGTATGAACCGTAAGACTCGATGAAAAAGAAATATAAATTCGGAGGATTTTTTATTTCTCCCAGGCTTACCTCATCCCTTAATTCTACATACCTCTTACCTTTATTTTCTTTGGTCAATCGATAGTTTTGATAGCTTCTTGATAGATTAACAGCAAATTCAACTAAAGAAAAATGATATCTCTGAAAAACATCATTCGGATATTTTTTATATAAGCCTTTGAATTTAATGATAGAGTAGATCGGACCTAAAACCCATAAAAATGAAAGAACAAGAAAAAGATCCTGACTCCCTAGTTCATTGTTGAATGCTAAGAACCATTTTAAAAAGCTATATGCTGCGTAAAAGAATAGAATAAGCACACCTATTCCGGCGAGCATCTTAAACTTAGACTCTGACCAAACGATAACAATTGCATTCTTGATCAGCTTAAGGTCATTAAATAAAATCGGCTCAACTTCATATATCCTCCTTATTGAATACTGATACAAGTTGAAGATCAAGATCCAAATAAAGAGTATTGCTACCAAAACTGAATAACTGCCCAAATCGTAGATCCTGGAAAAAATCAGCAACAAAGAAATTTCCATAGAATACCTAAAAGGGTCCAAATTAGGACTCATGATAAGACCAACTTTACGCGTCTTCCTAAACTGACTGAAGTATGGTAAAAAAGAACTATTCTTTCTGTAGAATAGGTAATTAACCAAATAGTTAATGGAATTAAGAGCAACAAATAAGGCCCAAAATATTAGTTCAGACAAGGTATTAAAATTAGTAAGTACTATATCAGACAGAACTTACAATTTAAAGGAATGGTTGCTTGCGGTAATATTATTTTAATTCCAGCAGCATAACACACTCTACATGCGAAGTGTGGGGGAATTGATCTACAAGACTGAATTTCTGAATTTTATAACCAGCATGAGACAATAGCTCAATATCTCTTGCCTGGGTTGCTGGATTACATGAAACATACACCATTCTTTCTGCATTCAAGCTTATAATCTTTTTCATGGTTTTTGGAGCAACTCCAGATCTTGCCGGATCCAAAATGATGGTTCTTATCTTACCTGTATATTCCGGATGTTCAAGCAAAAACTTTCCTACATCTGCAGCATAAAATTTGACACCTTCAATGCCATTTCGAGATGCATTCTCTTTTGCGTCTTCGATCGCCGACTCGACAATATCTACTCCAACTATCTGCGCATTCTCACTCCTTGATGCCAAAATTTGTCCGATAGTACCAGTACCGCAGAATAAATCCAAAACCACATTGTTGTCAATAGTTTCTTTCTTATCCAATGCATATGCTATCACCTTGGAATACAACTTCTCTGCTGATTGAGGATTGGTCTGAAAAAAACTCTTCATGCTGATCTCAAAATTGAGACCTAGCAATTCTTCAACTATCTTGTCTTCTCCATAAATCAATTGGATATCTCCCGTAGTGGCAATGGTTCGATCACCAATTTCATCATTTATAGTATGAAGAAAGCCTGCAACCCTTTCTCCAAACTGAGATACAAGAAATGTTGCAAACTCCTGCAAATCAAACAGGTCTAATCCATCTGAAGTGGTTACCAGATTAAATAAAAGTTCATTGCTCTTGTAAGACTTGCGCACCACCAAGTATCTGAAGAAACCTTCTTTTCTTGGTGCATGCCATGGTGCTAATCCAGTCTCTTTACAGTAAGACTTTATCAACTTAAGTTTATCCTCAACTTCTTTATCAAAAAGACCCGAATCACCATTCAAATCATCACCACACCACCAAGTACCCCTCTTCTTAAATCCAAGTGTAAACTCATCTACATCTTTCTTGAGTTCATGATCATAGCCTATTGCAGAAAAGGTATATTCCATTTTATTTCTATAGTGAAACG
>CAZWLS010000084.1:0-1909 GCA_964634415.1 uncultured Roseivirgaceae bacterium
ATGTCTAGAAATACAATGTCTACATCATTGGCACTTTCACCAAGAAGGATATCGTGAGCTTCTTGTGTATTGTCCAGATCGTGTGACAAAACGAGCGTATCCGTCTTATCTATGAATTTTTTGATAACGAGACGCGACATTTTGTCGTCGTCTACCACCATGCAATTGAGTGCCATCTATTTTCTATTTAAGATTAGGTTTATGTACTTTCCGATAATATCAAATTCAATATTAACAACACTACCAACCGCTAGCTGATTGAAGTTGGTATATTCAAATGTATATGGAATTATTGCCACAGAAAAGAATTTTTTTGCTACGTTGAAGCAAGTAAGGCTCGTGCCGTTAATACAAATACTTCCTTTTTCTACCACAAGGCCCTCCTCTGCCAGTTCAAAAGTGATCAACCAACTTCCATTTTCATCTTCTATAGAAATTACTTTAGCCGTTGAATCTACATGCCCCTGGACAATATGACCATCAAATCTTCCATCAGCCTTCATGCATCTTTCAAGATTTAGCAAATCACCCACCTTTACTGCTCCAAAGTTCGACTTCTTAAGCGTCTCATCGATAGCAGTAACCCAATGTTTTCCTTCGGAAACCTTAGTAACCGTTAAGCAAACACCATTATGCGAAACACTTTGATCTATTTTAAGCTCATCTGATATCTCTGAAGAAATTGAATAGTCCACATTGGATCCATCATGATTTATTTCTTCTACTTTCCCTACAGTTTCAACAATTCCTGTAAACACGCTGATTAAATTTAGGCCTCAAAATAATTGAATTGGAAGATACCTACAAGCATAAAGGTTTAAGGAAACAACTTGTTTCCGAGATAGAGCAAAAAGGAATTACTGATCAAGCCGTTTTAAAGGCAATAAGCAGCATTCCACGTCATTTTTTCTTTGACAAAATTTTTGATTCACATGCATATGAAGACAAGGCTTTTCCAATAGATTCAGGGCAAACTATAAGTCAGCCTTACACGGTAGCATTTCAATCACAATTGCTCAATGTAAAACCAGGAGATAAAATTTTAGAAATTGGTACTGGATCTGGATATCAAGCTTGTGTGCTTGTAGAGATGGGTGCCAAAGTTTATACCATTGAGTATCAAAAAGCACTGTATCAAAAAGCCATAAGATTTCTACCCAAACTAGGCTATCAACCTCACATGTATAGCGGAGACGGTTCCAAGGGAATGCCAAGATTTGCGCCATACGATGGAATAATTGTTACTGCAGGGGCACCCACAGTACCGGATGAACTCATTCAGCAGCTAAAAATTGGAGGTAGGCTTGTTATACCTGTGGGGAACAATGACATACAATCTATGGTTGTGATAGAAAAAGTGGACGAAAACAAAATAAAAAAGAAGCAATTCGACAATTTTAGCTTTGTACCTTTGCGTGGAGCTAAAGGATGGACTGACTAAAAACAAGCATATGAAAAAGGTAAAAAAGTGTAAGGACTCATTCGTGACAATGACAGAATTGGTACTTCCCAATGATACCAATGGACTTGACAATTTAATGGGAGGACGTCTTATGCATTGGATGGATATAGCTGCAGCCATAGCAGCTCAAAAACATTCAAATCGCATTGTAGTAACAGCCTCTGTTGATAACATTTCTTTTTCAGAACCAATAAGAAAAGGAAATACAGTAACAATATCAGCATTTGTGACACGTGCATTTAGTTCTTCTATGGAAGTCTACATGGAAGTAGTGGCTGAAGATATTCCTGCCGATAAGAAAGTACACACCAACCGCGCCTTTTTCACTTTTGTTGCAGTGGATCAATCTGGCAAACCAATTGATATTCCTGAAGTGGAACCTGAAACTGATCTTGAAAAAGAATTATATGAAGGTGCACTTAGAAGAAGACAATTGAGATTAGTGCT
>CAZWLS010000084.1:1919-13718 GCA_964634415.1 uncultured Roseivirgaceae bacterium
GGTAAAAGAATGAAACCAAGTGAAGCTAAAGAACTTAAGTCTATATTTGACATGGAAGAATAATCCATGGAAAAAGAAAACCTTCACCTACTAATTACGGAAGAAATCTATATGCTTCCTCAAGATGAAACATCTATTATTGAGGCTGAGGAAGAAGTTTCAGTTAAACATGAGGTGGCAGTTGAATCTGAAAAAGAAGTTTCTACGGAACAAGAAGCGGTAGTTGAATCTACAGAAGAAGTTTCCACGAAACAAGAGTTCGTAGACGAATCTGCATCTGAAAATTCTGAGAACGTAGAAACCGTAGAAATAAACGAATCAAATAAAGTTCAAGATTCAGAAGAAAAAGGAGCAGAATCTCCTAAAATCCCTAAGCAAGAAATAGATCCAGTAACAGAGATTCCATTCGCTGTGTTCCATAGCAGCAACAACGAATCTGACATAGAGCTATTAAATAAAATCATTGCTGCATGTAAACTACCAGCTGATCAATATAAAATCTTTGATGGTGGATTTGATCAGTCAATTAGCTTTAAAAAGGCGTTAGTATTTGTACCTGAGGCTAAAGCTTTTTATTCTCCGATACCGTATAAAAAAAGTGAATTTCTATGTTCGAAGCCCTTGGATCAAATATCAGGTGATGTTCAAGAAAAGGCTAAGCTGTGGACTGCATTGCAGAAGTTTGTCAATCAACTAAATGAATAATAACGACATCCTACGACGTATTCGCTACACCTTCAACCTTGGTGATGATAAAGTAATAAAGCTTTTCAAACACGGAGGTAAAGAAGTATCGAGAGCTGAAATCAGCGATTGGTTAAAAAAAGATGACGATGAAGATCAAAAACCAATTTATGATGTTGACTTGGCTGTTTTCTTAAATGGATTAATCATAAAAAACAGAGGGAAGAAAGATGGTGAAAATCCAAAACCCGAGAAAAGCCTCAACAACAATCAAATATTTAGAAAAATAAAAATTGCACTCAGCTTACGAGACGAAGATATTGTAGAGATCATGGATTTGGCAGATTTCGAAGTAAGCAAACATGAAATAAACGCGATTTTCAGAAATCCTTCACAAAAACAATATCGTGTTTGTAAAGATCAATTTTTAAGAAATTTCCTTCAGGGTTTGCAAATAAAATATCGGAGTGAAAAAGTCGAGGAAGAGGTAGCAAGCAAACCAGTAAAGCGTATAATCACTCGACCAAAGAGAAATTAACTTCTCCACATTTCGCAAATCAGGATATTTAGCACGTAACCATCGACGAGTTTTGTCAAAAAACTCAAAATGATGAATCAAAAACGACTACTATTTACGCTAGTTGGAATTGGATCCATAATCCTATCATTTGGACAATTCCACACATTGAAAATCCCTCAGGCGAGTAACCATGTTACTGAGACACAAACTATAGGGGTAACAGACATCACCCTGGATTACCACAGCCCAGCTACCAGAGGTAGAGATGTATGGAACAACCCAAATATCATTCCTCAAAATGGTGAACCTATTGCGTGGCGAGCAGGTGCCAACATGAATACTACCATTACCTTCTCCACCGATGTACGAATCAACAATAAGCGACTATCGAAAGGGACATACGGATTTCATGTGATCCCAAAAGGCGAAGTATACCAACTGATATTTGCTCATAATTCCAATCAATGGGGAAGCTACTATCTTGATTTGGAGAAAGACGTAACGCTAACTGTGGAAGTCTCTGCAGAAGAATGTCCAAACTCTGAAAAACTGGATTATGAATTTCTTGACTGGAGTGCCGACAAAGTAACCATTGGGTTAGAATGGGGCACCCGTAGACTTTCATTTACAGTAGCAGTAGACCTCAATGCTACTGTAGTAACCAGTTTCAGAAACGAACTTCGAGGTATTAACACCTACCGCTGGCAAGCATGGAATGATGCAGCATTGTGGTGCCTCAATCATGACACCAATCTAGAGGAAGCACTGGAATGGGCGAATCGCTCACTCAACGGAGGCTTTAACGGATTTGCAGCAGATAGGAACATCACCAACTTAACTACCAAGGCGCAGCTGTTAAATCGACTCGATAGAGAAGGAGAATTGAATGAGACCATCAGTGAAATAGCCGGTATGAATCAGACTGCGATGGAGGCGAATGGATTTAGCATCTTCTTGCTCAGAATTGGCAAGCCAACGCCAGCACTTGAATCACTCAATACCAATATCAAAAAATATCCTGATACATGGTATCTCAAACTCAATCGGGCATTAGCTTATTACTTCTTGAACAATCAAGGTAAAGCCTTGAAAGAACTGAAAGCTGTACAGGACGATGTGCCAGAATATTTTCAACAACGTATGGGCGAGATAGTGGCTGAAGTTGAGTCAGGCACTTACAGACTACCAGGTACGTGATCAAAAAAATAAGTTCAGCTATCCCTTTGTTCTTGATGCTCATCATTACATATGATCAGCAAGAACTCAGGGAAGTTTATATGGGCCTTGACATAATTGTCATTACCCATATGGAAACACTCATGTAGACGAGAAGGATTCTAGGCTCAAGCCGACATCAACGCGGCAGCCTTCTGGTATTCTTTAGGCGTTTGGCCTGTCACTTTCTTAAATGAAGCATAAAATGCAGATGGCGATGTGAATCCTACCTCATAAGCCAGTGACTCGATTTTCAGATGCTCCTTGGTTGGATCAAGGAGCATCTGTTTAACTTCCTCGACCCTAAAATAATTAAGCACCTCAGGGAACGATCGATCATATAGCTGTTTTACGCTTCGTGTAACGAGGTAAGATGGGATGTTCAATAGACTAGAAAATCGTTGCAAATTCAATCCCTGTTCTCTAAAGACTCGCTCTATTTCAAAAGCGTCTTTGACCTGCGTCAATGTCTGATCAGAGAGATGAACAGACATTCCCTTTGTGAAGACAGAAGATTTGAACGATTGATAAAAAATCCAATACAAAAAAACCGAAGCGATTATAGCACCCATGGCATAATCCATCATGTTACTTGTTGCGTGCTGATAGACCAAAGCAATCCAAATGCCGGATGCCATGATCAATACTTTCTGATTCCAACTGGAACGATTATTCGTTCGGATTGATTTTATCCAGGTTAAAACCAAGTACCCAAACAACACAATGGTTCCACCAATATATATTAGTGTCTCCCACGGGCTTGGCGTCACCATAAAACAAGCGACTGCTCCAGCAAGTGGAAGTAAGAAGTGCCCGAGATGTTGCGTTTTGAATTTTGAATGGTCATTCACCAACAACCACATGAGTGGACCAATACTGGCTAGCCCAAAAAAACCTAACGATAAGCCAATCGGTGCAATGTCATTCGCGAGAAAGTAGATAATGGATTTACCCACGCGAAGGCCAATTGCAATCAACACGAGCCCCAGCCATAAATGACGCGGATCTTCTTTTCGCTTGACCAATAGAAAAAATGATGATAAAAAGAATGCAAGTGCGACAGCACTACCTGAAAGCACTCCAAACAAACCCATGGTATTCATGAGGTTTGCTTACGGCTAAATTTTATCAGAGTTCTGGGAATTTATCCAAATATCTCCTTCAGCTTAGCTGCCAAAGTAACACCTCTTAAATTCTTAGCTATTATTATACCGTCTGGATCTATTAGGAACGTTGCAGGGATAGCTCCAACTTGATAGTCCATGGCCGCTTGACTTCTCCAATATTTCAGGTCAGAGACATGTAACCAAGGCAATCCATCTTGAGCAATTGCTTGTACCCACTTGTCTTTGGTTCTATCAAGTGACACACCTAGTATCTCGAAGTTATTGTCTGAATATTGATTGTAAAGACGTACAACATTTGGATTTTCCGCTCTGCATGGACGACACCATGCTGCCCAAAAGTCAATCAAAACATAATTCCCTCTCAGTGAACTCAACTTAATGAGTTCGCCATCCGGACTTTCAAGTTCTATCTCAGGAGCTTCTTTTCCTATGGCCAACCTCTTTTTACTTGATACCTGTTCAAGTAATCCGGCAACATGAAAATTAGTAGGCATTTTGGTTTCAAGCTCTGCGGCAATCGAATCAATGAAACCAACATTTTGCTCTGCATCAATCATTTGAATACCATAAAATGCTGCTAGTGAAGGGCTGGCATTTCTAATCTGATCTTTTAGATCTATTTCCGTAGTCCTTGCCAAATCCATCATTTTAAATTGAGCATCTTGGAAAGATGCAGCATCATTATTTGCTCTTGCCTGTCTTTGAGTTTGCTGATGTACTTGAATTTGCTGGCGATATTCTTGCATCAGATTATCCATCTGCCTTTTATATTCTGTATCATAGGATCCGGAAACCTCCGAAAATCCTCTAGGATCATTACCATCAACATGAACTTCTACCTCAGTTTCTTCACCCGTAAGTATTAGTGTAACAATTTGACGACCGTTAAAATTGAGACGGTAAAAAGCAGGCTCATTGATAACTAAATACTCACTAAAAATCCCGTTGGCATCCACATCCAATGTGTCTACAGGCTTTATTCCATTCTCACCAACTAGCTCCAGATATATAAAACTATCTTCAGTAAACTGCTCTAGCGATCCTGATAGTTTTATTCCATCGTTTGAAGTTTGGCTACACCCAAAGGCAAAGGCCGCTAATGCAATAATTAGAGTATTCTTGATCATTTTTATGTTAGTTCTTTTTGATCCAACGCAGTGCGCAAAAGTTCGTTCGACCTTTTAGGGTCAGCAGCACCATTGGTCCGCTTCATTACCTCTCCCATAAACATCCCAATCAGATTTTTCTTACCATTTCTATACGCCTTCACTTCGTTTGGATAAGCTTCGATTACCTGCAAAATTACTTCCGAAATATCATCTGCAGTTTTGATTGAAATTTGAAGCTCACTTAAAATTTCATCTACAGACATTGATTGATCAATCAGTAGGGGAAAAACTTTTTTGCTTGCAAGCGTCGAATTGATTCTTCCATCAGCAATAGCATTGACAAGGTCAGCAACCTGGCTAGTCGAAACCGGGATGTTTGAACTCAAATCATCCCTTTCATTTATTAAAGATTTGATAGGTCCCATAATCCAATTAGCGGCTAGCTTATAATGCTTTGTACTTTCAGTCACCTCTAACATGAAATTTGCTATTTCAAGATCATCCGTTAGAACACCTGCGTCATAAGCAGAAAGAGAAAACTCATTCATAAACTTCTCTCTCATTTGACGTGGCGTCAAAACCATATCCGCTTTAATCTCATCAAACCAATCTTGAGAAACTTCAAATGGACTTAAATCGGGCTCAGGAAAGTATCGATAATCATTCAATTCCTCCTTGGTCCTCATACTTGCTGTAGTACTGGTTGCCGCATCAAATAGCCGTGTTTCAGAAACCACCTTCTCTCCTCTTTCCAAAAGGTCAATCTGTCTATTTCTTTCGACCTCTATCGCCTTTCCAACATTGCGTATAGAGTTCATATTCTTTACTTCAACCTTCTTCCCTAGTTTATTTTCGCCTGATTTTTTAACTGATATATTGGCATCGCATCTTAATGAACCTTGTTCCATATTGCCATCACAAATATTCAGATACCTAACTATCCGCCTAATCTCAGAAAGCAAAGACATGGCCTCCTCAGAAGACGAAATGACAGGCTCAGTTACCAACTCAATTAATGGGACTCCAGCTCTGTTTAGATCGATGAGCGAGTCACCTGTCTCCTCATCATGAATCGACTTACCAGCATCTTCCTCCAGATGAATCCTGTTGAGTACAACATTGACTTCAGAACCATCTTTTAGTGTAACAGGAATTTCACCTCCTATACATATTGGCGTTTTATCTTGTGTTGTCTGAAATCCCTTAGGTAAATCCGGGTAGAAGTAGTTTTTGCGATCAAAAAAACAATATCTAGATATTTCACTATTGCAAGCTAGCCCCATTTTGACTGCTAACTCTACTGCTCTTTTGTTTAGCATTGGCATCGTCCCGGGATGAGCCAACGTAATTACGCTTGTATTTGTATTTGGTTGTTGACCATAAGAATTCGAATCAGCTGAAAAAAGCTTGCTTACCGTAGACAGTTGGATATGTACTTCTAGTCCAACAACAAGTTGATATTCAAATTCTGGTTTCATCTATGATGCAGCTATCATTTCCTCACCTAACTTCAAAGCTTCATCAAGACCTGAAAGATCTTTACCACCCGCAGTAGCGTAGAAAGGCTGACCTCCTCCACCGCCTTTAATCGCAGTAGCCATCTTTCTTATGATCTCATTTGCGTTCATACTGTCTTTCACTAACTCATCAGAAATCATGACTGTCAGCATAGGCTTATCATTGATTTGAGCCGCAATTAATAAAACGAGATTCTCAACCTCTCGCTTCAGTTCGAAAGATACTTGCTTCATACTATCAGCCGAAGGGAACTCACCTTTATAGGTAATTAGATTCTTTCCATTCACTTCTTTAACTGCATTTTTCAATTGATCTTTAATTTGACCAGCCTGCTGCTTGTTCATCTCCTCAATCTTTTTTTGATTGGTAAGATTCTCGTTCATCAAGTTTTCAATGGTCTTTCTTAGATCCTTTGGATGCTTAAGCATCTCTTCCAGGTCTGTAAGCAAACTAATTTTTTCATTGTAATATTTTTCAGCCTGAAAAGAGGTAACTGCCTCTATTCTTCGCACACCAGCAGCTGTAGATCCCTCACTCACAATTTTCAACATTCCAATATTGCCTGTTCGTGGAACATGAGTACCTCCACACAATTCAACAGAATAGTCTTTATCAAATGTAATGACACGAACAAAATCACCATACTTCTCTCCAAAGAGTGCCATTGCACCCATCTCTTTAGCTTGCTCGATAGGTACATTCTGTTTTTCGTCAAGTTCAATGTTTGCTCTTATTCGGCTATTCACAATTTTCTCAACTTCAGAGATTTCTTCATCTGTCATCTTAGAAAAGTGAGAAAAATCAAATCGCAATACTTTATCATTTACGAGCGACCCTTTCTGTTGAACATGGTCACCTAAAACCGTACGAAGTGCCGCATGCAGTAGATGTGTAGCTGAGTGATTGTTCTCCGTTAGCCTCCTCTTGGCCTCATTTACTACCGCTTCTACCGATCCATTAAGCTCAGCAGGAAGCTTCTTTACGAAATGAACAATAAGGTCATTTTCCTTCTTCGTATCAATTACTTCGATTTTTTCTTCACCAAATCTTAAGTATCCAGTATCTCCTACTTGTCCTCCACTCTCAGCGTAAAATGGTGTCTTCTCAAGTACTATTTGATACTGCACTTTATCTTTTTGTTTAACCTCACGATATCGAAGTACCTGAGTTGTTGCTTCCACATCAGTATATCCAAGAAACAGCGTTTCCTCTCCCTCATTGACAAGATTCCAATCCCCAGTAGTCTGTTTTCCAGCACTTTTTGAGCGATTCTTTTGAATCTCCATTTCTTTATTAAAACCATCCTCATCAACTTCCATTTCGTTCTCACGTGCAATCAATGCGGTCAAGTCCAGAGGAAAGCCGTAAGTGTCATATAGCTCAAATGCTATTTCACCTTCAATAACCTTCGAGTTTCCTGATGTAATTGTATCGAGTTTTTTTAATCCGTTATCAAGCGTTCGCAGAAAGGACAACTCTTCCTCTTTAACGACTTTCGCAATGAATTCTTTTTGATCAGTGAGTTCTGGAAAAACACCTTCAAATTGATCGACTAGGATATCAAGCATTTCAAACAAGAAAGGCTCTTTAAAACCTAGAAAAGTATACCCATACCTTACAGCCCTGCGGAGAATTCTTCGAATTACATAACCAGCTTTATTGTTGCTCGGCAGTTGTCCATCAGCAATTGTGAAAGAAATTGCTCGTATGTGATCCGAAATTACCCGAATTGCAATGTCTATTTTTTCATCCTTACCATATTCTACGCCAGCTTTCTTTGCCACCCATTGAATGAGTGGTTGAAAAACATCCGTATCATAGTTTGATTGCTTTTGTTGAATGGCCATTGCTAACCTTTCAAATCCCATCCCAGTATCTACATGTTTTTCAGGAAGGTTTTCCAAACTACCATTTGCCAACCTATTGTATTGTATGAATACTAGGTTCCAAACCTCAACAACCTGAGGGTGATCCTGATTGACCAAATCTTTACCAGGAATTTTATCAACCTCACTTTGAGGTCTAAGATCAATATGCAATTCCGAACACGGACCACATGGACCAGTGTCGCCCATTTCCCAGAAATTATCCTTTTTATTACCGTTTAAAACCCGATCTTCTGGTAAAAACTGAAGCCATATATCTTTTGCTTCATTGTCCTTTTCAAGATTTTCGCTAGAGTCACCTTCAAAGATGGTAGCATAGAATCGATCTTCCGGTAGTTTGAATCTATCTACAAGAAGTTCCCAAGCCCATTCGATTGCCTCTTTCTTGAAATAATCTCCAAAAGACCAATTTCCAAGCATTTCAAACATGGTATGATGATATGTATCAATACCTACTTCTTCGAGATCATTATGCTTGCCGGAGACTCTTAAACATTTCTGCGTATCAGAAACTCTTTTATTTTCCGCAACCTTATTGCCCAAAAAATAGTCTTTAAATTGGTTCATTCCCGCATTCGTAAACATCAATGTTGGATCATTTTGTACCACTATTGGTGCCGAGGGGACGATTTTGTGGGTTTTGCTTTCGAAAAAGTCTAGGAAAGTTTTCCTGATTATTTTGGAATCCATTTAGGAAAGAAAAATTAGAATGTTAATGTAAAATCTTGTAATTATGAAAAAATCTCAATTATCCGTAAATTGCAACCGTATTTTGTAAACCACCTGCAAAATTTATTTTACAAAATTACGACAATTACCCTATCAACCCATGGCTAAAATTAAGTACTACTACGACACAGAATCTTGTCGGTATGAGCGCATAAAAGTCTCATCATGGGACATCGTGCTCAACCTATTAGGATTTCTGGTAGTTTCTTCCATAATAGGATTAGGAATTTTTTTCGTGACTGATCATTATTTTGAGTCACCTGCTAAAGCTGCACTACGAAAAGAAAACGATGAGCTAAAGCTATACTATGAGCTTTTAGAAAATGATCTGGATGAAACCAATCAAATGCTCGCTGTATTGGAAGAGCGTGATGATGATATTTACAGAGTAGTTTTTGGAGTAGAACCTATTCCTGACGAAATCAGAGGCGCAGGTGTAGGAGGGTCTAATAGATATAGAGAACTTCTTGAAAAGGGATTGAAGAGAGAGGAGTTGATATTGAGCAACATGAAGCGTATCGACAAGATGAAGAAGCAGATGTATATCCAAACAAAGTCTTATGATGATATCATGAGCATGGCCATGGATAAAGAAGCATTGTTGGCAAGCATGCCTGCAATCCAACCAGTTTCGAACAAGCAATTAAAGAGAATGGCGTCAGGTTTTGGATATAGAATGCACCCTATCTATAAAGTAAGAAAAATGCATGAAGGCACTGACTTTTCAGTACCTACTGGCACAGAAGTGTATGCCACTGGAGACGGGGAAGTAGTTTATACTAAGACCAAATTTTCGGGATACGGTAAACACATTAAAATCAAGCATGGCTTCGGATATCAAACACTATATGCTCACCTAAGTGAATTCCTGGTTAAACCTGGTCAAAAGGTTAAAAGAGGTCAAGTGATCGGATATTCTGGAAATACAGGAGGCTCTACTGCTCCTCACCTACACTACGAAGTTGTGAAAGACAATACAAAATTAAATCCAGTCAATTTCTTCTATCAAGATCTTAGTGACGAAGAATATGCCGAAATTTTGAGGTTATCATCATTGGAAAATCAATCAATGGGATATTATTAAGATAAGCCTCCAAAAAAATTAAAGCGGTTGCACCATTTGGTCGACCGCTTTTTTATTTTAGAGCAAAATGAAATTTAGACCTTACCTACTGATTATTTGTATTGCCTTTGCTTGTAAAACAACAAAGCCAGTTCTTGATGATACTGTTGAAGTTGAAGAAACGACACCTTTAATAGTAGAACCTGACACTACCTATTTAATAACTCGTGCAGGTGACACATTAGTAACCCTGGATGAAGAAGTAGATATTACTTTGAATCGTTTACTCCCTGACTCTGTAACAATTGTAGCTGTTGGAGATATTATGGGTGGAACAAATTTTCCGGATAAATCTTATTTGCCGAGAGAAAAAGGCGCCTATTTATGGGATCAAGTACGCCCAATTCTGCAGGATGCTGATATTACTTTCGGTAATCTAGAAGGAACTATACTTGATGATGGCGGAGAACAAAAAGAATGTAACAATCCAAAACTGTGTTATTTATTTAGATCACCGGAATACTTAGCAGAAAATTTCAGGGATTGCGGATTTGATTTGATGAGTGTAGCCAACAATCATGCAAATGACTTTGGGGTTACAGGAAGAAAAAACACACAGCGTGTGTTGGACTCTTTAGGCATTTCTCATGCAGGATCGATAGATCAACCCTACACTATTTCAAAAATTGGAAATCTTAGAATAGGATTTTGTGCTTTTGCTCCCAATAGAGGTACTGTCAGTATTCATCAGTATGAAAATATAAAAGCAACTATACAGCACAATAGCAGATATTGTCATTGCCTCTTTTCATGCCGGCGCAGAAGGTTCTAAACATCAGCATGTAACAAGAAAACGAGAATATTATTATGGTGAAGATCGTGGTAATGTGTTCGAATTATCTCACCTGATGATTGATAATGGTGCCGATGTTGTATTGGGACACGGGCCACATATTGTGAGAGCTATGGAAGTATACAAAGAACGAATTATTGCCTACAGCTTAGGTAATTTTTTAACCTATGGAAGGTTTAATCTTCGAGGATTGGCCGGTGAAGCTCCCATCTTAGAGGTTAAAACAGACGCTTCCGGAAAGTTTTTAGAAGGCAAAATTCATGCTTTTCGACAAAGTTATTCGCTTGGTCCAAGAAATGATTCTAATCTTTCTTCGATAAAAACAATCCAACGACTATCTTTGGAAGACTTCCCTGAAAATCCAGTTACAATTGACGACAGTGGGAGTATTGTTTTTAAATCAAAATAAGCCTATTCACCAACAGTGCCCTACAAGGAAAAGGAAATTGAAAAGAAGTATTACACCATCGGCGAAGTTGCCGATGAATTAGGTGTTGCTACTTCACTTATCCGTTTCTGGGAAGGAGAGTTTGATAATATCAAACCAAAGAAAAATAGAAAAGGTAATAGGCAATTCACCAAAGATGATCTTCAAAATGTAAAGCTGATTTACCATTTGGTAAAAGAGAAGGGCTATACACTTCAAGGTGCTCGTGATTTTATTTCTAATGGAGGCGAGTTGGCTTCCAATAAAATGGAAATGATAGAGTCTCTGAAGAAGATCCGAAAATTCCTAACAGAAATCAAAAACGAACTTCCTTAATTCATGTACGAAGAGTTGGTTTTCCAGATCTCACTGGAACTCATCCCCGGCATTGGAAATAAAGGAATAAAGCAATTGATCAGCTACTGTGGTTCCGCATCAGCAGTTTTCAAGTGTCATAAAAGCAAGCTGCTAAAAATTCCTGGTGTAGGAGAAAAAATGGCTACGGCCATTATTAAATCGAATCCCTTCAAAAAGGCTGAAGAAATTCTTAAAAGTGCTGAAAAAATAAATTCAGATGTTCTTCATTATACGGATTCTGCATATCCAAAGAGGCTTAAACAACTACCTGATTCACCAAATATTTTATTCAAGACTGGCTCATCATCACT
>CAZWLS010000085.1:0-13557 GCA_964634415.1 uncultured Roseivirgaceae bacterium
CTAGATGTAGATCAAAATCATCCAGCACAAACGAGAGAGGGAGCATATCAGTCTTATACTTATAACGGATCTGATGGAAACGTAAAAGTGATACTTTTGGACGTACGGTATTTTCGAGACGAACTAAACTGGCAAAATCCTGGCACAAGAGATAAAGTTTCAATCGTAAATCCATCGGGCGATATACTAGGAGATGATCAATGGAGCTGGTTTCAAAACCAACTCACTGACGAAAGCATAGACCTATTTATTGTCGCATCAGGAATTCAAGTTATTCCAAGCCAACACAGATGGGAAAAGTGGGCGAATTTCCCCGCTGCGAGAAAAAAACTATTTACTTCATTTGAATCAGTAGATGTACCACTAATATTACTATCTGGTGATCGACATCTTTCAGAAGTCTCTAAGATTAAGTTGGATAATTACAAGTACCCGCTGTACGAGTTTACATCCAGTAGCTTAACTAGTCCATCAAGTATTGAAAAAGAGGAGAATGAGCATATGATCAAGGAAAAAATCTATGAAACCAATTTTGCATCCTTGTCAATTAGATGGAAATCAAAAGTTCCCCAGCTAATACTCAATTACTATGGTGAAGAGGGAAAAAAACTCCAACAACATAAGATTAGTTATAAATAAAAAAGCCGCTCTATTGAGCGGCTCTTGATCCAAAAACACTTAACCTACTACTATTCTACTGTAATCTTATACTGAGGAGTTGGATTCAATGGGCAGAAGTAAACGTACTCACCTTTCTCCAACACCACTTCTTGCGAACTTGCTTTCTCTCCATCAGCAATTGTCTTGCTTAAATAGGCAGTTTGCACATGGTTCTTCTTATCAGTTTTTCCTTTTGGAGCTATTACAAATCCTAATAGATGATCTACACCGTCATTTTCAACTTCAAAAACATAAGATTTGCCAGCCTCAAGTTTCAACTCTGTTTGATCGAACTTTCCTTCAGTTTGAACTAAGTTAATTTTTTGTGGCTCTTGAGAGTATGCTAAAGTCATCAATACAGTCAATGCCAATAGATATAAAACGCTTGCTTTTTTCATTGTTCTAATTCTTTATTTCTTGTTAATTATTAAGCTAATGCACCTTCTAATTGAGGAGCTGCAGGGAAGTCTACTTCAAATTGTCCAGCACCGTGAATGAAGTTGCTCACAATCTTGTCTCCTATTACGATATTGATATCAATCAAATTCTCCTTAGTGTAACCCGCTTCAAAAAGTCGATTGATTGACTCTGCACTTGGCTTACTTCTATTAATTGTGATGTCTCTTGTGAAGTTTGCTAAAGCATCGAGCTTAGCATCGAAAGTAGCTTCACCTGTTCTTAGCTCAAGGATCTGCTCATCAGTAAATCCATTCATTTTAGCTATAGCTGTGTGAGCAGCAAGGCAGTAATCACATTCGTTAATTTGACTTACTACTAGATTGATTACTTCTCTTTCTTTCGCTTTTAAAGATGATTTTCTGTTTTGGAAAGTTAGGTAGTCACCAAGAGCAGTTTCACTGTGCGCGAATGTTGCATAAAGGTTTGGTACAAAACCCAACTTGCTGTTAAGGTTGTCGAAGATCTCCTGATTGTTTGCTGATACTTCGTCTCTGGTTGGTACGTTGATCGTTGCCATAATTCTAATTATTTTAAATTTCAATTTTTGTTTAAAAGATTATGGTTCAAAGAACGCAGGTATGTGAGCTTAGGGTAGTGTCTATTCTTCCCTAAGACTTATCAATTTTTCCCAACTAGAGGATTTAGTTGCTCTTGCCTGTATTTCGAAGGAGCAAATTGGGTGTGTTTTTTGAAAAACCGACTAAATCCAGGAATATCTTGAAACCCTATTTCATATGCGATTTCCTTCGTGGTTTTATCTGTGTAAATCAGTAACCGCTTTGCTTCTAGAAGTATTCGTTCATGAATAGTCTGAAGTGGCGACTTGTCACTGTATTTTGAAAAAAGGTTTGAGATGGTCTTCGAAGACTTATGAATGAGATCTGCATAATCTTGTACTTGATGATACTTACGGAAGTGTTGCTCTACCAGTAAGTTGAATTGCCTTACCACATCAATATCCTTATCGGAGACATCAACTAATGCATGCTGTAATTTGTACCATCTGGTAAGCTTAACAATTAAACGTTTCAATATTATCCTCAACATTTCAGTCTTGAGGTTATCATCCTCCTCGCCAAATTCATCAAGAAAAACTTGAAACAGCAATTCCAATTTAGCTTGACCATCATCAGAAAGATCAATTATTGGAAGTCCCTTTTTACCATAAAACAATAGTCCGGCGCATGATACCTCATGATCATGATCGATAATGCAGTAAAAATCACGATTGAAATGCCATGCAACTATTTCTTTTGGATGTTCAAATTCGACCTTCTGATTTGCTGTAAAAACAATAATCTGCTTTTGATTGAGAACGAGCGCTTCACCATCTACAATTAACTTTTGATCCCTTCCTCTGTTCCAGACTATGGTAAGTGTACTTTGATTATGCTCTTTCAATGCGCTTGCATAATCAAGCTCCTCATACACAAATTGAATACTACCATTAGTCTTTTCATCTATGTGGGTGTGAATCATAGGTTGCTCATTTTTCTGTTAAACACGAATGTGTTTAAAAACATCTCAGCTGCAGATTAAAATAATAATTTAAGTCTTCATTACGTCAAAAGACAGCTAATTCCGTGAAGATGAAACAATGCTTTGCACAACTCTTACACAAACGGCAGAAAACACATAGCTATATTTTCTAACTTAAGGAATCAACTATTACTAACAGCTAGGACTATGAAAAAAACCATTTTTTACACATTAATCATCCTTACTTCACTTGGCTCCTTTGCGCAAGGAAGTTTAGGATATCAGGAGCCACCTAAAGAAATAAAAGATCTGGTCGATGCTCCACTCGCACCATCTGTACGCATCGATGATAAAGGTGAGAATGTTATTCTATTGTATAGAAATGCTTACAAGACAATTGCTGAGCTATCAGAGGAAGAACTAAGACTGGGGGGATTAAGAATTAATCCGGTCACTAACATTGGAAGCAGAACCACATTTTACAACAACATCAAGGTTAAAAAAGCCTTTGATAAGGATGCTAGACAAGTAACAGGTCTGCCAGAAAATCCGAGGTTCTCATATTTCGCTTGGTCACCTGATGAATCTATGATGGCTTTTACCCATACGACTAACACGGGTGTTGAGGTCTGGGTTTTAGATATCAATAAAGGATCAGCAAAAAAACTTACCAATGCTGGAGCTAATGCCAATCTAGGAAGACCAATGACATGGTTTGCAGATAGCAAAGCAATGCTTGTTAAGATGTTACCAAATGATCGAGAGCCTCTGATAAATACACAAACAGCCGTACCGACAGGTCCGACGGTTAGCGTAAGTTCAGGAGAAAAAGCTCAGAATAGAACGTACCAAGACCTCCTCAAAAATCCTGTTGATGAGAAGAATTTTGAACAACTAGCCAGATCAGAAATATTCAGGGTTGACCTTAATGGCTCAACTTCAAAATGGATGGAAGCAGGGATGCATAGAGGAATGTCCTTTTCGCCAGATGGTAAATACGTTCTTTTAACTACTGTCAAAAAGCCATTTTCATACCTAGTTCCATATTACAGATTTGCATCGCAGACAGCAATCTTTGATAGCAATGGCAAGCAGGTGAAAATGTTACTGGATAGATCAGTCGATGAGGTGAGACCTAAAGGATTTATGTCAACAACCGATCAACCAAGAAGCTTTAGTTGGAGAAGTGATAAACCAGCTTCTATTATTTGGGCTTTGGCATTGGACAAAGGAGATCCAGCAATCGAAATGGAATACAGAGATGAAGTTTTTGAATTATCGGCTCCATTCAATGGTTCAGAAAGATCTGTAGTGAAAACCAAAAATCGCTTCTCCGGGATCACTTGGGGTTCGGATGATATGGCAATAGCTTATGACTATTGGTTTGACAATAGAAATACAAAAACGTATGTATTCAACCCTTCGGACAATAAACAAGAAGCTAGAATAATTTTCGATCGCAATTATCAAGATGCGTATAGCGATCCGGGGAATTTTGTTACTTCTAAAAACAAGTTAAATAGGTATGTCTTATCTGTAGATAATGGGAATGCGTACTTAATGGGAGAAGGATTTACTAAAGAAGGTCAATTCCCTTTTGTAGACCAAATGAATATTGCGAGTGGTAAAACAAGTAGACTTTATCAGTCAAACTACACAGACAAAGTTGAAGACTTGGTATATGCGCTAAACATGGGAAAAGGAGAAATTCTGATTCGACTAGAATCTCCATCTGAGTATCCTAATTATTATGTAAGAAATATAAAGAAGAAGGTAGCGCTAAAACCAATTACCCAATTTGAAAATCCATTCAAAGCAATGCAGGATGTAGAGAAGCAGGTAATTACATATAAGCGAGACGATGGTGTAGAATTAACTGGAACTCTCTATTTACCTGTTGGATACGACAAGGAAAAAATGGAGAAAATGCCAATGATTATGTGGGCATATCCAGTTGAATACAAAGACAAAGCAAGCGCTGGTCAAAATACAACGAATCCTAATGCATTCATTTATCCATGGTACGGATCGCCAGTCTTTTGGGTAACGCGAGGTTATGTTGTGCTCGACGATGCGGCATTTCCAATTATCGGAGAAGGAGACGAACAGCCAAATGATACATTTAGAAAACAACTTGTAGCCAATGCTAAGGCAGGAATTGATGCTGTAGACGAGATGGGATATATCGATAGAAATAGAGTTGCAGTAGGTGGTCACTCATATGGAGCATTCATGGTTGCCAATCTTCTCAGCCATTCTAATTTGTTTGCCGCAGGAATCGCAAGAAGTGGGGCTTACAATAGAACGCTTACTCCTTTCGGCTTTCAGCGTGAAGAAAGATCTTACTGGGAGGCACCGGAAGTCTATAATACCATGTCTCCATTTATGCACGCAGATAAAATGAAAACACCGCTTTTGCTTGTGCATGGAGAAGCCGATAACAACTCTGGGACTTACCCAATGCAAAGCGAACGATATTTTAACGCGCTTAAAGGACTCGGAGGTCCGGCAAGATTAGTGATGCTGCCAAAAGAAAGTCACGGATATCGAGCTAAAGAAAGTATTCTTCATGTATTGTGGGAACAAAACCAATGGCTAGATGAGCACGTAAAAAATCGTGACTCTATGGAAACTACCGTTCAGATGGATAAGTGACGTCTGATCGCTAACCTAGACCAAGCCGGGCCAAAAGGTCCGGCTTTATTTTTAGCTTCCCAATAAAGCTGCGACAATAAAGCCCAAATATGTTCCCAACCCAGAACCTAACGATCCAGCCAGAATCGCAGGCAGAATCAAATCATTCCTTTTGACACTTTTCGCTAAAG
The DNA here is from genome assembly GCA_964634415.1 of uncultured Roseivirgaceae bacterium. Classification (GTDB taxonomy): domain Bacteria; phylum Bacteroidota; class Bacteroidia; order Cytophagales; family Cyclobacteriaceae; genus Ekhidna. The sequence continues at coordinate 5,424 of CAZWLS010000085.1, forward strand.
CTAAAGCAGTACTTGCCCCTCCAATATTTGCCTGCGAGGCAATTGCGACAATAGACCAATCTGCTTTAATCAAAAGTGAAACCCCAACCAAGAAAATTGAATGAATCACAACTATTAAGGTTGTAAAAAACAAAATATCAAGAGCGTTTGATCCAACATCTATAAGCGCCCCAATCTCGCAGTAAGCTCCAACAACAGCTAAGAAGAGATAAACCGAAAACATACCTAGCATTTTTGCTCCAGACAGATTCTGTATACGCGTTGACTGTGCTAATATCAATGCTATAGTTGTAAGGACGAGAATGGAAGGAATATTCCAACCTATAGAAGACAGTGAATTTGCAATCGCATCCGAAAGTAAAATCGCAATAGAAAATATTCCTAACATCAAGGCTAAACCCATTGGCTCCATTTGCTCATTCTCTCTTTCCAAATGTTCATCACCACTTAAACCAGAAACCACTTGAGGGTGAGGTCTGAGTTTTTGCATAAAAACTGGAATAGATAAGGTAACTACCATCCAAATAGCAGTGACAATATTGTCTGCAACTACGACACCTGTAAAAACAGCCCCTTCCCGGAAAACATTATAATGCAGTGCAATCGCATTAAAATTGGCACTTCCTCCTGTGTAAGTACCTGTCATCATACCAGCGATTGCTGCAAATTGACTACCAAATACAGTTTCATAATCAATTGCATTAAGTGCAATAACGACACCTAGCATGGTACCAACAGATCCTAAAATAAAAGCTATCAACATTGGCAATCCTGCTTTTCTTAATTGCTTAAGATTTACCCCTAGCAGTAAGAAGAAAATACTAGCTGGGGCAACATATTTGAATATAGTATCATATACAGGGCTAGAGTCAGATGCTGATGGAATCAAGTTAAGGTTCGCAACTATCGCTCCTAAAACGATAACTAATAATGAGCTACTGATATATTTCAGAAAAGTATGTTTACATAGCCACTCGCTAGCGAAAATTAAACCAAACAATACAGCGAGAATAAAGATTGGATTCTCTGTCATCTCACTAAATTATAGGTAAACTGCTAATAGAGATTGGTTATTACTAAATTACTTGATAGCGATATCCATGAAGATTGAAAAATTAAATAATGACTCCTTAGACGAGGCCTTCCTTTTTTTGGAAACGGTATTTAGTAGAGAGCAGGATATACCTAAAGAACTCATCCCACTTGAGTACACTGATCAACATTGGTGGTGCATCAGGTACGAAAATGAAATAGTAGGAACAGTTGCCGCTTGGAATGATAACGGAGAATGGCATTGGGGTAGACTTGCAGTTAATACTTCTAGACGTGGACTTGGTTTAGGCAAGCAACTTGCAGTAGGATCTTTCAGTGACTTGTTTAAGCTTGGTGTAAATGAAATAGTCATTGATGCACGAGATATAACAGTAAACTTGCTCAAATCCTTAGGTGGAAAAGTAACAGGAGAAACTGAGGTTTTCTATGGCTTTCCAATTACTCCAATGAGACTATCGAAAGTGGATTTTGAACGACTAAATGCTTAATGCTTATATGATGTTGACCTCACGTTCAAGCTCTATTCCAAATTTACCTTGGACAGATTTTTTTATTTCATTCGAAAGTTTGAATATATCCCTACCCCTTCCGTTTCCATGATTTACAAGTACAAGAGCCTGTTCTGAATGAACACCAATTTCACCATCCTTATACCCTTTCCATCCCGCTTTTTCAATCAACCAACCAGCAGGAACTTTTACTGTTTCGCCATCTATTGGATAAACTTTGATATCTTCAAATTGAGCTTCCAAGGCTTCAAAATGCAATTTTTCAATAATTGGATTTTTAAAAAAACTACCTGCATTGCCAATCTCAATTGGATCAGGAAGTTTAGACTGTCTAATATTTATTACAGCTTGGCTTACATTCTTTAAAGTCAACTCTCCTACCCCCATTTTCTCCAATGTATCTTTTATTGCACCATAAGAGATATTGAATTTCGGCTTTTTTGAGAGTTTAAAAAACACCTTGGTAATGACAAATTCATCACGGAGCTCACCCTTAAAAATGCTATACCGATAGTCAAATTTGCAGTCTTCTTTGAAGAAGGAAACATTCTTTCCACTCTTAATTTCGTAGGCTTCTAGTGAATGAAAGACTTCCTTTAATTCTACGCCATATGCTCCGATATTTTGCATTGGGGCAGCTCCAACTGTTCCAGGAATGAGAGATAGATTTTCAACACCTCCGAATCCTCTTTCAACACACCATAAGACAAACTGATGCCAATTCTCTCCAGCACCAACCGACACCAACACCTCTTCTTCTGTTTCATTCTGGATATGTAATCCGCGAATTTCATTCTTAGCAACAACACCGGTAAATCCCCGGGTAAACAACACATTTGAACCTCCACCTAAAATCATCTTTTTCTGGGAACGAAAACGGCCGGTTTGATAAATCTCATCGAGATCCTCTATCGAATCCACAATTGCCAGAAAACCGGCATTTTCATCGAGACCAAAGGTATTGTAAGGCTTTAAGGAAACGTTTGATTGTACGATCAATGCATTGCTATTTCACACGAAAGTAATTGATCGAGACATTTTAAACATGTCTTTTTAACCAAAGGTGCACATCCTGCCACATTTCCGAGTTAGATGACCGAAAGAAACCGAAATGTCCAATCGATTTTTTTCCAAAATCTTCTGGGTACCAATGTTGATGATCTTTTAAACTACTTCCGTATTGATTGTATAATCTTTCTACTGCTTTTCTAGGAGCTAAAAGCCTATCATCTGAAATGCTAATGAACCGCATAGGAATATTTACCTCTTTAAAAGCCTTTGCCCGATGTTCGCTATCCTGAATTACACCATTTTTATGTTTCCCCCATGATGCCCACTCTTCAGCTACATATTTTGGCAAATCGTACTTTCCCCCATAAGCCCAGCTAGGCAATTTTCCAGTTAGCGTTGTAGTAGCAGGTAGTATAAAATTCCATAAAAAATCAACAGTCAGCTTTTGAGGGCCTGACCAGTAATTGCTTGCAGCAGTTTGACTCGCAACAAAATACGCTGCCTTAACCTTTGAGCTATTTGGAGCTAAGGGGAAAAGCTGTCCTGCAACGCTATGCCCTACTAAAAAAATTTCATGAGAATCTTCGGCTTTTTCTACCCAATCAATAACCGATGACAAATCAACTTCGCCCCAACTTGTCATGGTCGCAGATGTATCATCCATCCTAACCTTGGATTGACCAATCCCCCTATAATCAAAAGTCACCACCTGGAAACCCTGTTCAACAAGGGAGAGCGCAAACTTTGAATAATACCCTCTTTGTGTACCAACAGCTGGTGATACAATTACAGCAGGACGTCCTACTTTTCCAAAATGAGTTGCCATCAGGCTCTTGCCATCGGGACACTCAATAATAAAATCATTTTGCATACTAATTCGAGTTTTTGACTGACTTAGCACACGTCAATTGACGAACATGAGTTGACAAAAACGGTCAACATTAGGTCACACCTCTATTTTTTTTCATAGACAATTTCACCACCAATGACCGTCATTTCTACTTCAGTATTCAAAATTTCTTCTTCCTCAATAGTCATGATATCTTTATCAAAAATGGTCAAATCTGCCCATTTACCAACTTCAATACTCCCCTTTCTATCTTCTCTAAAAGCAGCATAAGCCGCATCGAGCGTATAAGACTTTAACGCTTGATCCCTCGTCATTTTTTCTGCCGGCTCATATCCTCCCTCTGGATTACCCTTCAAAGTTTTTCTACTTACGGATGCGTAAAAGCTAGCCAATGGCGTAATTGGTTCTACAGGCGCATCGGTACCATTAACAATATGAGCACCTGATTGAAGCAATGTTTGCCACATGTAAGCTCCCCATTCAATCCGTTGCTGACCTAATCGATCAATGGCCCATGGGCGATCGGAAGACATGTGAATGGCTTGCATAGCAGGAATTACACCCATCTCTGCAAAGCGAGGAATATCATCTGGGTGAAAATGCTGTGCGTGCTCAATTCTAAAGCGTGGCTCTTTAGGTGCACCTTCTGGATATAGTTCGAAGGTTCGTTCATAGATATCCAAAACCTCTCTATTTGCTCTATCGCCTATCGCATGAACGCATACCTGAAAGCCTGCTTTGTACGCATTAGCAGTGATGTCTTCAATATCCTCCATCGGCATAACGTTATGTCCGTGTACACCAGGCGCATCAGAATATTCCTCGAGCAACCATGCACCCCTTGATCCAAGAGCACCATCTGCGTAGAGTTTCACTGATCGTACTGTTAATTGATTTTCATATAAATCTTCTTCAATCCCATTCGCAAAATATTCCTCCAAAAGTTCTGGATCTCGTCCGTTGAGCATAACATATAATCGTAATTTAAGCTCTCCTCTTTCGGCAAATTCTTTGTATAAATTGATATGATCAGGACCAGAACCTGCTTGATGAAAGCCTGTGATTCCGTACTTAAAACATTGATCCAATGCTAGTTTGAGTGCTTGCACATCGCTCTCTTTGGTTTGATCTGGTATGACCTTTGTCACCAGACCTTGAGCAGTTTCGTTAAATATACCTGTTGGATTTCCCCCAAGACTCATGAAAATTTCTCCACCATCAGGCTGATCCGATTGACCATCTATCCCGGCAACTTCCATTGCTTTGGCATTACCTAGTGCGGCATGTCCACTCGCATGCTTCAGCCATACTGGGTGGTTTGGAACTGCTTGACTCAATAAATCGTGAGTAGGAAACCCTTTAGTCATTTCCGGCTTTTCGATCCACTTATCCTGATGCCACCCTCTTCCTAAAATCCAAGTTCCTTCCGGAGTATTCGCTGCACGTTCTGCAACCATTTCTACAACCTCTTGATAACTTTTTGCTTCTCTTAGATCTACATTTAACAAATTATACCCTACTCCCATAATATGAGCATGCCCTTCAGTTAATCCTGGTATCATGGTTTTACCATTGAGATCAATTAGGCGTGTCTCCTTCCCTTGAAATGCATCAACATCTGCCTTAGTTCCAACAAAAAGAAATGTATCAGCTTTAACTGCTACTGCTTCAACTCTTGGATTCGAGTCATCCATGGTGTAGATATTTCCATTGAAGTAAATACTATCTGCTTCCAATGTTGGAGTGTCGTTTGGCACACAACTCACAAGAATCTGAAAAATGATTATATAAACGGTAAGGTATCTTTTCATAACAATTTTATATTCGCGACTAACATTATTATTCAAAAGTAAATTATCACGAATGAAGCGCACCCTATTTTGTTTTTTTTCCATCCTATTGGTTCATGCGGTGACAGCACAAACTGAAGAACCACAGACGTCAAATTCGCCTGGACAAGTGGAAACTACATCTCCAGATGGTTTATCCATCACAATGGATGATTATAGAGCAATTGCTAAGAAGGTTGAAAACCGAGCAAAAAAAGTAGAAGAAAAGTATTTTGTTCAAAAGCAGATAATTAATGAGTACAGTGGAGCTACTACTTTTCAAAGAACTGCAGTAAAGCCAAGGATTTACAAAGCAGGACAAGTTCTTATTAAAGAAAGTCAATCAAAAATTGAGTCATATCCGGAAAATGATTTCAAATCACGGTATGTGATTCTAAAGCAAATTGATCGCGTATATGATCGCTTAACTTATTACAGCAGAGAATCAAATACACGTGCTATTGAAAAGCAACTTAAAAAACTGAAAACAGCAGATGCTATTGCTCCAGTATTTTTTGGGGAATAATTAAGACATATACCCCTTCTTTTTTAAAGAAATAATCTACCTTTGCGCTCCGTTCCAAAACGGAGCGTTCTGGTTTTAATCAGATTATGTTTAACAAAAATGCTTGTCAGTGCCTGACTCCAACTGACAAAGTGTATTAAAGGGAGTCAATTTTTATTATGGCAAAGAAAGAAGAAGCGCCTAAGACTGAAGAAAAATCTACAGAGAAGGCAACTGCTGCTAAGAAGACTACAACAAAAAAAGCAGCAACGAAAAAAGCGGACGAAAAAGAAGTGAAAGAAAAGAAAGCCGCTACCAAAACAACAGCTAAGAAAGAAACTAAGGAAAAGGCTGAGAAGAAAGAAACTGTAAAAGCAGAAACTAAGAAGGCTGAGAAGGAAGAAGTGAAAGAAGAAGTAGTTGCTAAAGCAGAAGAAGTAGCAGCTGAAGAGCCAAAAGCTGAGAAAAAAGAGAAGAAAGAGGCTAAAGCTGAAAAGCCTGCAAAAGTAGCAGAGCCAGAAATCGAGCCAGTTGGCGATTTCGATTTCGATGATGATGGTTTCGATGATGAGTATTCTGAAGCAGATCGTAAAGCGATGGAAAAGCTTTATGAGGATACGCTTACTGAAATCACTGAAAAAGAACTTATTAGCGGTACAGTAGTAGGTATTACTGACAGAGAAGTTATTGTAAACATAGGCTTCAAATCAGATGGACTAGTATCGCTTTCTGAATTCAGAGACATGCCGGACTTAAAGCCTGGTGATGAAGTTCAGGTATATATTGAGGAGCAAGAAAATGCGAACGGGCAGCTTGTTCTTTCTAGAAGAAAAGCTAAAATCGTTAAGGCTTGGGAATCTATCCAAGGAGCACTTGATAACGATGAGATTATTGAAGGATTTGTGAAAAGAAGAACCAAAGGTGGTTTGATCGTAGATGTTTACGGAGTAGAAGCGTTCCTTCCAGGATCACAAATTGACGTTAAGCCAATTAGAGATTTTGACATTTTCGTAGGTAAGTCTATGGAAGTTAAAGTTGTTAAAATCAACTATACGAACGATAACGTTGTTGTTTCTCACAAAGTACTAATCGAGAAAGATCTAGAGCAACAAAAAGCTGAAATCCTTAACAACCTTGAGAAAGGTCAGGTACTTGAAGGAGTTATTAAGAACATGACCAACTTCGGTGTATTTATCGATCTTGGAGGTGTAGACGGACTACTTCACATCACTGACATCAGTTGGGGAAGAATCAATCACCCGGAAGAAGTACTTTCTTTGGATGAAAAAGTGAATATTGTAGTTCTTGATTTTGATGACAATAAGCAGAGAATTTCTCTAGGAATGAAGCAGCTTACTGATCATCCTTGGGATTCTCTTGATAAAGATATTGATGTTGGATCTAAGGTTAAAGGTAAGATTGTAAACGTAGCAGATTACGGAGCATTCCTTGAAATCATCCCTGGTGTCGAAGGACTTATCCACGTTTCTGAGATGTCTTGGTCTCAGCATTTGAGAAATCCTTCAGACTTCATCAATGTAGGAGATGAGATCGAAGCAGTAGTATTAACTATTGATAGAGAAGAAAGAAAAATGTCTGTTGGTATCAAGCAGCTTACTGAAGATCCATGGACTAAGCAAGATGTTCTTACGAACTATGCTATTGGTACTGAGCACAAAGGAACTGTTCGAAACCTTACCAACTTCGGCCTATTTATCGAGCTTGAAGAAGGAATCGATGGTCTAGTTCACGTTTCTGATTTGTCTTGGACTAAGAAAATCAAGCACCCGTCAGAATTCGTGAAAGTGGGTGATGAGCTTGAGGTGAAAGTGATGGAGCTTGATATTGAGAACAGAAGACTAGCTCTTAGCCACAAGCATCTTGAAGAAAACCCTTGGGATACGTTCGAAACAGTATTTACTAAAGGATCTACGCACAAGTGTACAATTACTAGCGTAACTGACAAGTCTGCTACAGTTGAACTTCCTTACGGTCTTGAAGGACAAGTTCTTCCAAAGAACTTGAAGAAAGAAGATGGAACTAACGCTGCAGAGGGCGAGACGCTTGAGTTTAAAGTTCTTGAGTTCTCAAAGGATGATAAGAGAATCGTACTTTCTCACACTTCTATTTGGGATAAAGATGCTGAGCAACCAAAAGCAGCTACCAAGAAGTCTAGCGGAGGCAAGAAAGGAAACACATTGGATAAGATCAACAAAGAAGTTGAGAAGTCTACATTGGGTGACCTTGACGCACTATCTGCATTGAAAGACAAAATGGAAGATGCAGGTAAAGAGTCTGCTAAGAAAGCGACTAAAGCAAAAGCTAAAAAAGAAGAAGAATAATTCAATTATATCGAGTCACCTGCTAATGTTAGGTG
>CAZWLS010000086.1:0-2433 GCA_964634415.1 uncultured Roseivirgaceae bacterium
GGTTGACCAAACAAGGGGTTGGTTCTTCACATTGCATGCAATTGCCGTATTGCTGAATGATAGCGTGGCATATAAAAATGTAATTGCGAACGGATTGGTTCTTGACAAGAATGGCAACAAAATGTCCAAACGATTGGGTAATGCCATCAATCCATTTGAGACGTTAGATCAATACGGAGCTGACCCAACACGTTGGTATATGATTGCCAATGCAAACCCTTGGGACAATTTGAAATTTGATCTAGAAGGTGTTGCTGAGGTTCAACGTAAGTTTTTTGGAACGCTTACCAACACTTATTCCTTCTTTGCTCTTTATGCAAATTTGGATGGCTTCCAAATGGATGAGATGAATGTAACTCCGATTGCAGATCGGCCAAGGTTTGACCGATGGATACTTTCTGAACTTCAGATTTTAGTTAAGGATGTTACTTCATTTTATGAAGACTACGAGCCAACAAAGGCAGCAAGAGCAATTCAAGATTTTGTGAATGATCAGCTATCCAACTGGTATGTTCGGCTATCAAGAAAACGGTTCTGGAGAAGTGAGCTTAATGCGGACAAAAAAGCTGCATATGAAACACTCTATGAATGCTTGATGGTGGCTGCGCAGCTAATGAGTCCTATTGCGCCATTTTATTCTGATTGGCTATATAAAAACCTTTCTGATGGAATCAGAGAAGCAGCAAATAAGAATGATACGCCTCTCAAACACGAGTCTGTTCATTTGAGCCAATTGACTGTTTCGGATGAGAGTAAAGTAGATCAGAAGTTGACTGAGAGCATGTATTTTGCTCAAAACATCTCTTCGTTGGTACATTCGCTGAGAAAGAAAGAAAAAATCAAGGTTAGACAGCCATTGCAAAAAGTATTGATCCCAATACTCAAATCAGAAGTGAAGGAGAGAATAGAGGCTGTTGAAGAGTTGATTAAAACAGAAATCAACGTAAAGGAAGTAGAATACGTAGACGATGCTTCGGGAATATTGGTGAAAAACATCAAGCCAAATTTCAGAAAATCAGGACAAGAATATGGGCCTAAAATGAAAGCTATATCATCAGTCATTAATGGATTCGGGAAGGATGAAATAGCGATGATTGAACGAGACAATTCTTTGGAAATAGACGTCGAAGGTGAAAAAATAAAATTGACGTTGGAGGATGTAGAAATTACATCTCAAGATATCCCAGGATGGCTAGTGGCTTCTGAAGCAGGTTTAACTGTAGCTTTGGATATTACAATCACTGATGATCTTCGTAAAGAAGGATTAAGTCGTGACATGGTCAATAGAATTCAAAATCTGCGTAAGGACAATGGCCTTGAAGTTCAAGATAAAATTGTTGTTAGTTATGCTACATCAGACAATATGATGAGTGATGCACTAACAGATTTCGCAGATTATATCAAAACCGAAACTCAAGCTGTATCACTAGAATCGAAAGATGTTAGCAACGGTGAGAAATTTGATATAGATGGGATAGAAATTAACGTTCAAATAGAAGTAGCAAATTGATGAAGAATCAAATAGTTAAATATTTCTTAATCACATTCGTGATAATTGTACTTGACCAAGTAGTAAAGATGCTTGTATACTATAACATGGATATGGGCACGAAAGGTCAGATTATGATATTTGGCTCATGGTTTAAGCTGCACTATTTGACAAACCCTGGGATGGCATTTGGGATGAAGCTTGATTTTGTATACGGCAAGTTAATTCTAACCGTATTTCGAATTGGCGCTATGATAGCCATAGGTTATTACTTACACATGCTTATTGTCAAGAATGCCAATAAGGGACTTACTATTTGTATTGCACTGATTTTAGGTGGAGCCATAGGCAACCTAATAGACTCCATCTTCTATGGAGTTTGGTTTGATAACGCCCCGTTCGATGCGCCATCAAGATGGTTTCATGGACAAGTGATAGATATGTTCTATATCGACATTTGGGAGGGGTATCTTCCAGATTGGATTCCGTTGCTAGGAGGAGACTATATGGCTCTTTGGCCTGTCTTCAATATTGCTGATGCATCCATTTTTGTAGCCATTTGTTTCATCATTATTTATCAGAAGAGATACTTTAAAAAAGATGAAGAAGAAGCTTCCGCAGATGTGAATATGGAGCAATCACTAAATGAATAAACTTTGAATCAGATACACATTCTAAACGGCGATGCGCTCAAAGAGCAATTTCCTGAGGAAATCTCAGGAGAGATTATTGTCGCCAGAGAATGTTTAGTTCAGGGGCCAGTCCAATCCAATTCACTCGAAGAGCTGCTTAGTATTAGAGCAGATTATATTAATAATGCTTTTGGGGAAGCAGATTATAGCAGCTCAAAAGATGAAATACTTAAGATCACCGCATTGGATGATAGTGAGATCAATCTGTGGTTTGAAGAAGACCTCTTCTGCCAAATCAATCTGTGGTTTACC
>CAZWLS010000086.1:2445-13529 GCA_964634415.1 uncultured Roseivirgaceae bacterium
GCCTACTTTATTTAAAGAACCATAAAGTGAATTTGGTAATGCCTAAGGACTCATTAAGGTATGGGTTTGGAGGTCTTAGCCAGGAACAATTGGTACAGTCATTTAAAAACCGCATTCCTCTCACTCCAATAAATGTGAATCAATTTGCGATCCTTTGGTTTGCCTACAAGAAAGACCACATTGAACGACTGCTAAAATTGGGTGTCCAGATGTATTCAGATTTTCCATTTGTGATGAAAGCCATCGAAGCCCATTTTGAGCGACAACCTAGAGATGGGAATCCAGGATTGCCAGAACGAACATTACGTGAAATCATGAAAGAAGAGTCAACCAATGATTTTGGTACTGTCTTCAAAGCATTCAGTGAAAGACTGCCCATCTATGGATATGGGGATCTTCAGGTAAAGCAGATTTATGATTCTATCATAGCAAATCAATAGCATTCCATAAAAATGGAATGTCGGTCACTAGTCATTTCTTTTTGAATTGCTCTTCAATCAAAATTTTCACTGAGTAGTTGTGCTAAGTTTACCTCATGGAAAGCATACACATAGTAATTGGAACTTTCACACTAGCTGCTCTTGTTGGTCTTTATTTATTATTCTGCGTTGTAAGAAGAAAAAAACCTAAGTATTGGATTGCTCTTTTGCATGCTCTTTTTGCAGTAGCAGCCATGGCATTTTTCACTGTTTACACGCTGATTAGTCAAGACACGAACATTACATCTTTTATCATTTTCATTTTCGTAGCCTTGCTCGGAATTTATATGTTATACCGTGAGTTTTTTTCAAAGCAATCAAAGCAGTCAGAATTGGCTGCAAGCACAGTACCCACTCCTCTTGCTTTGTTACATGCGCTAGCCGCAGTTTCCGCTTTTATCTTGCTGCTATTATCTCAGTTTGGATAAGCTACCACATGATTTTTTTCTCCTTTAAGCTCAATTGGATAATTTCGGATTATGGCAAAATCCAAAATCGACTTCCGGCACATATTCATTGAAGCAGTTCTTATTGTATTTACGGTGTCTCTTGCTCTTGCTCTGAGTGAATGGAGAAGCTCTGTCAAAGAAGAGCAAACCAGAAAGACTGTATTAAGAAATATTATCAGCGAACTTGAAGACAATAAGGCTGATTTGGAGCAGAAAATGCCATATCACAAAGCCATGTCTGAAAAACTCAATCAATACGTTTCGTCTGATAGCTTATGGAACACACTCAATTATAAGTCAGGAATGGAAGCGATGATTCAAATCCTGGATAGAGGCATTTGGAATCCAAAGCTGCAAAGCGGTGCTTGGCGAAGTGCAGAACTTAGTGGAGTAGTGAACTCATTCGACTATGAAACTCTTTACAAGCTTTCCAATGTCTACAGCGTTCAGGAAGAGGGTCCAGACAACACATGGAAGCAATTGGCAAAGCTTTTTGTCGATCCTGATTCTTATGATCCTTCCAATGCACGTAGACTTGGAAGCATGCTAAGCCTTGGCTTTGGCGAATTATACTCGCAGGAAAGGAGTTTAATCGGATCTTATACCGAGGTGCTCAATCATCTAAAGGAAGATCTGTGACTTTTTAGTTAAATACTACAATGGTGAGATTACTAATCACAAATGTTCTCTTCCAAGAATACCATAGCTTCTGTTAGTTCTTTCATCTTGCCAACTTTATTGACAATCTTCTCTTCCAATCCGCACCCTTCTAATATCGCATTCAGCACTTGATCAACATTCTTTTTATAAATGACACTTCGAGTCATTTTCTTGTTGTCGACGATGTAATACTCTTCAAAATAGATTGCTTCCATGTCTTCAACCTTTACCGCATCTTGAACAGCCTCCGTTGCGTTCATTGCAGCTACGGTCGCATTCCCGACAGACTCTCCAAGGTCTTTTCCTGCATTCTGACTTCTTTCAAAACTTTCTTTTGCTGCTGCTTTTGCCAAAGCAGCGGCTGCCTCGTCTTCCACGCGTTGCGCAGCAGCTTGCGACAAGCCTGTTGCTCCTTCTCTTATATGAGTCGGATTCGGGTTTCTGAAGTATGAAAATCGCCCATTTGGATTGCCAACAGGAATAAACTGCCTCCCCACTTTGATGTAGTGCTTTTCCTGTCCTCCGACGTTCTGAACAACATAAATTATGTTACTGCCCTCCGCGTCAGTAATTGTCACTTCATCTTTATCATTTGCATATTTTACACGAATGGGTCCGTAAATCTTACTCCCATCATGTTCTACTGCCTCACGCATGCCCATTGCTACTTTTCCATTTTTTTCTTCTCCACTCTCCAAATAAATTGATCCTGGATGAAAATTTTTAATAGGATTTTTATAATCATTTTTTAAATCTTGAAGCATCATCACCCCAGCAAAGGACATTATTTCAGACCTAAGATATTTTTGCTTCTTTTTTTCTCCGTTTGGGACAATCCGGACTTCAACGGTATCTTCATTCAATACTTTCAATTGAATCATTCCCTCAAGTCTTTTTCCACTAACGAGCTCGACGTATCCTCTAATACTATTCGTGACAATAGTGGTCCCTTTTCCTCCTCTCATAGTTGAGTTTGCTGTCCATTGTGCATTCGCAATGAATGGGAGCATCAGTAGTATGATGATTAGTTTTTTCATGTTAGGAGTATTTTGGTGGTCCTAGTAATTTAATCAAATACAAGAAGAAGCAACTGACGACTCAGGAAGAGGACCGTCTTTTTTGGCCGCCAGATGCTTTGCTAGTTGGATTAGTTGCTCATTTCACCGATATCGTATAAATCACTACCATTAATTCGGACTTTCTCATCGTAGCAATCCAGCTGGATTTGAGCTCCATCACTCTTTGTCATATATACCGACCAGTCATCTCGATTATTTTCTGTGAATGAATTTACCGCACCAGAAGGGGTCCTTTCTTCCCACACACCTGTAGATATTTCAATAAACTCATGCCCCGTTGTAGCCTTTACATAAGAAACTGTGCGCCCTACCACCTTTCCATATTGCAGGAATCCTGATGAAGCAGATACTTCTGATACTCTTAATCTATTGTCAGTGATAGTAAGATCTAACCAAAATGTTTTTGCTCCTGATGAATTTGATACTGCATCAACTTGGTACATGTCGTCAGACAGCTTGGTCACATCGGTCCCATCATAATCATAGTATACGTTTCCAATTCTTATAAATTTCCCGAATGAATCTTCCCCAATTACATATGCGGACTGACCACTCATATTTAACCAGTTACCAATCATAGACTCAGGAATGTCTATACTTAATTCCTCCGTGGTGAAGTCTAGAGAATAGTTACTCTCCATTTTGTTTCCTGCAAGGTCCTCAGCGCTTGAATAGATTAAGAGCGTGTACTGTGTTAACTCAATGAAAGGGTTGTTTGGCGTGATTGTAATGGTATTCCCGAGTTTTTCAAGTGTTACGCCACTAGTAAACCCTCCAGTAAAGTTGAATCTAACACTGACTGTGTTTTCATCCATTTCTTCTGAAAAGACAACTTCAAATGATTGATTTAACGAAACACTTGTCGCTCCATCGGAAGGTGTTGCAGAAACTACGTATGGAGCTACCTCATCAATAAACTCAGTTGTAAATGAAGAAGTAAATGTAGCAGCGAGTCCATTGCCTGCCTCATCTTCCAAAAACGAAGTAAGTGTTAATGTATATTCCGAATCAGGCTCTAGATCTTGTGTTGGATCAATAGTCATTACATTTCCAGAAATACTTACTTCTGCTTCAATGCTATTAGAGAATGCAGGTGTTGTCAGCCTGATGGAATTGTTATCAACAGACGCCAAATCTATTGGTTCGGTAAACGTGGCTGTAATATTGGTGGAAACGGAGATGTCAGATGCGTTATTTGCTGGAGATATACTTACCACTGAAGGAGGTGTGGTATCTACTTGTTCATCTGTGTCATCATCAGGTGTAGGAGAATCCTTATCCTCTTCACATGATGCAAGCATCGCAAGACATGTTACAATAAAGGCTAGTTTAAGTAATGTTTTCATGATAGTGTTCTTTAGGATTAAAAATCACTACAGTGTTGTACCAAATTGTATATTGGCAAAGACGGTCCTGTAGTATTACAATCGCCAAACTAGAGCGCTAAAAAATTACTTTTTGAAGAATGGGTGCGAATGGAATGGTCAATGGTGCGAGTTGCACAAGGTAGGAAGTAAATGAAATGAACGGTAAATTAGATTTCTAATGTTACCCAAATGACTGCCAAATCGCTTGTATGTATACTTTGCCTGATTATACCCGTTATTCTTCACGCGCAGAATCAGCAGCAAGAATTAATTGATAGCCTGGAGCTACGCGTATCATCTGCCGAAACGGACTGGGAGAAGTTGGATTTAGCTATAGGACTTTTTAGGCAATACATATTTATTAATCAAGTAGAAAAAGCGGATTCACAATTGAACATCATTCAATCTCTTGAGACAACGATTCCATCCGCAAAAGCATATCGATTAATACTTGAAAATATTCGTGCGTACTTTATTGAAGGCAATGATGATAAAGCCATCGCAAAATGCCTCGAAGCAATAGAATTATCCAAGAGGCAAAAAAACAACAATACGCTTGCTTATGCGCGTTATCAACTTGCGGAAAATTATGTTTTCGAAAAAGGAGATACACAGAAAGCATTGGATATGATTCTGTTGTCCTTAGATGAAATTGACGAATCGGTCTCACTTAAAACCACTGGGAATAGTCACAAAGTACTTGGCTTTATCTATGGCCAAATGGGAGAATTTGAAAAGGGACACTTTCATTTTCAAGAGGCGCTCAAGTACCTCAAAGAGCTAGTGCAGCATCCTCCTTTACACCCTAAAACAGGTAAGCCTAGTGCTCAGAATGTTGGCCCTGAAATGCATGTCGCAAATACCTATAACTACATAGGTGATCTATATCAGAAACAAGGTCTGACTGAAAAAGCAATCGAGGAGAAGCTTCGTGGGCTTGCAATGATGGAAAAGGTGAACAACGAAGATCAAATTGCATGGATGAACTCGCAAATTGGAAGATTGTACGCAAGTGTAGGAAGGTTAACAGATGCATTAGAACGCCTGCAAAAATCAAGAATCATGTTTGAAAAACTAGGATCTGAGAAAGACATTAAGCAATGCAATACATACCTAATTAATGTTTTGCTTAGCCTTGAAGAATATTCAGACGCTGAGGACTATTTGGAAGAAAATATCATCTATTATCAAGAAAAAAATGACAGTACTTTCTTAGCAAGAACGTATCTGCAGGGTGTTAGGCTTTATATCAAATCCGATCAAAGTGAAAAAGCTAGTTACCTGCTAAATAAAGCACAGCCGATTGCAGAAAGAATGGAGATGATAGAAAATAAAGCGGTAATTCATCGTATGAGAGGCAACCTAGCCTTAAAACGTAATGATCACTTGGAAGCGATATCTCACTTTAAGGAGGCTATCCTACTATTTCGGTCAGAAGAGAGCATGCCAGACATAGCACGTGTCAAATTAGAAATTGCGGAATCGTATAATCTCCTTCAGGAATATGACTCAGCATTAGTTTATGCCAATAGATCGCTTGCGGATGCTGAAAATCAGAAAGACTTAGATTTAGCACATGATGCCTATCAATTAAAAAGTGAAATAATTGCTGCTAATGGTAATTACAAAGAAGCCTTTATCCTTCACAAACAATTTTTAATACTGCATGACAGTCTTTATGCTGCAAATGCACAAGCGAAGCTGAAAGAGGAACAAGTACGACAAAATGTGGTGAGCTATCGAAACGAAAAAGAACTAGCAGAGCAAAATGCTTCATTATTAAAACAACAAAACCGTCTCTATCTAATTGCAGGAGTGGTGGTTTTGCTTATACTCATCTTGTTGGTCTATCTATATTTCAACCTGCGAAAAGTGAAATTGAAAGTTGAAAATCAAAATGACCAACTAACGCAGCTAAATCAGACTAAAGATAAATTCTTTGGCATCATTGCTCACGACTTAAGAAGCCCTCTAATCGGACTACAAGGTGTAGGTGATCAAGTTAATTTCTTTCTCAAAAAAGGAAAGACCGAGAAGCTTGAGTCAATGGCTCAGAACATTGGTGATACAAGCAAGAAACTAACAGAACTGTTGGACAATCTGCTAAACTGGGCATTGTTACAAAATGGGATGATTCCATATCAACCTACTAAGATTGATGTGAATCAATCTGTAAATGAAGTTTTTGACCTTTTAAGTCCACTAGCTCAAATGAAAGAAGTTACACTTGCCAATAGCACTCAACAAAACCTCAGTATTTATGCCGATAAAAAAGCTGTAAATACAATACTGCGTAATTTGATTGCAAATGCACTGAAATACACCGACAAAGGCGGCAAGGTTACTGTTTCAATTGATGATCTTGAAGATAGAGCAAGCATCCATATCAAGGATACTGGCACTGGAATTTCTACTGAGCAAATCCCACGGATTTTTGATTTAGAAAAAGATAGTAAGGAAGGAACTAGAGGTGAAAAAGGATCCGGACTTGGACTGGTTCTATGCAAAGAGTTAGTTGAACTGAATAAGGGCTCCATAAGCGTCGACAGTAAAGTTGGAATGGGTTCTACATTTAAATTTGATCTTCCAAAAAATGCAGACGCAGCCTAATGTCAACGCTTAAAATTTATATCGTCGAAGATGAGTCTCTTTATGCCAATCAATTAGAGATGATTGTAGACGAACTCGGGTATGAACTTGCAGGCATGTCCGAAAATAGCGACCAAGCCAAGCTGGAAATTGAAAAGTTAAATCCTGATTTAATACTGATGGATATTAAAATAAATGGCTCCATGAATGGCATCGACTTGGCCTCTTCTTTGTCTAATTCCATCCCTATTATTTTCATCACCTCTTTTGACGATCAAGCAACATTCGACCGAGCAAAGTCAACAAAACCCTACGCCTATCTAACCAAACCTTTTGAAGCGTCAAATCTTCAGCGGACAATCGAATTATCAATAAGCAACACTTCCAATCTAAATGAAAGCAGTTGGAATCAGGACCTTGTTTTTGATAATTCAATCTTCATAAAGAATAGAAACAAGCTGGAAAAAGTAAGTATTGATACGATAACGTACTTAGAAGTTGAAGACAGGTATAGTACTGTATTCACCGAAAATGGAAAAAAGTATGTTCTAAGAATGAGCTTGGGGGATGTTGAGCAACATCTTCCCAAAGAATGGTTTATGCGCATTCACAGAAAATACACAGTCAATTTAAAGAAGATAATTTCTATAGATTCTCAGGATAACATGATCCAAATTGGAGAGATAGAACTACCAATAAGCAGATCCCACAAAGAGGAGCTACTTCAAAAATTGGAATGGCTCCAGTAGCGCTACTTTACCTCTTCAGTAACAATCTCAGGTTTCCCCTCAATGGTTTTATGAACTGGGCAACGATCGGCAATTTCAATTAGCCGCTTTCTTTGCTCTTCGGTCAAGTCACCCGTGATTTTTATCTTCCTTTTTATCAAATCGATCTTGCCACTTGAGTTTTCTGTATTCTCTCCATCTTTTTTGTGGACCTTGTTATGCGTTAGCTTCACCTCCACTTCCTTCAATGGCAACTTTTTATAGTCAGCATACATCCTTAAAGTCATGGCAGTACATGCACCAAGACCTGATAATAAATAACCATACGGAGTTGGACCCAAATCGTCTCCACCCACACTAGGAGGCTCATCAGCTACCATTAGGTGATTACCAGCGATCACCTCAGTCGTATACCCTTTTTCGCCTATTCTTGTCAGCACTTCGCCTTCCGGCACCTCCTCTTGCTCAAGTTCTTCAATATATCTAGTCGCCCAGTTGGCAATAACAGAACCGACATACTGAGCATCTCCTTCTTTAGTCATCAAATGATCACCCCCATCCAGTGAAATAAAGCTTTTAGGATGCATCGCTTCCTGGTATATTTCTTGGGCGTTGTTTATACCCACAATCGTATCCTGAGGTGAATGAATGACCAAAAGTGCTTTGTGAAGGTTTTTGATTACACTACTTCCCTTTTTTTGCTCTAAGTCATCCAAAAACTGTTTCTTCATCTTAAAGGTCCTTCCACCAATATTTACATCGGCCACTCCATTAGCTTCTAGTTCAGCTCTTCCACTATCAAGTAAATGACTTACATGGTCTGGAGTTGAAGGTGCTCCAATCGTCGCGACCGCTCTTACGTTCTCCAATTCGCCAGATACATGTAAAACTGCAGCTCCACCCAACGAATGACCGACCATGATTTGTGGTGCTTCGTAATGTTCTTCCAGAAACTGATAAGCTTCCTTAAGGTCAGATAGATTAGAAGAAAAGTTAGTGTCAGCAAAGTCTCCTTTACTCTGTCCCAAACCGGTAAAATCAAATCGAAGAATAGCCATGCCTTGCTGCGTAAATGCCTGACTTATGTGATCGACAGATTTCAGATTCTTTGAACAAGTAAAACAATGAGCAAAAAGTACATAGGCCCTTGGTTTACCAATTAATGGGAAATCTAATCGGCCCGATAACGCTACTCCGTCGGAATTTTTGAAACTAACTTTTTTGTATCTCATTGGATGAAGTTTTTTTAGTCTATCTTAAACACGGAAACATATTAAAATAATTCCTGTCTTTAAGCTAATTGATTTCTCGAAGTGATAAGAAGCCTAACCATACTATTATCTATGATTGTCTTCCAGGTAGCCCTGGGACAGACAGTTCATTATGATGTAGTGAAAGGAAGCAAGAAGTTGGGAGACATGACTGTAAAAAGAAAATTATCTGAAAATCAGGTCAAATATGAAATCAAAAGTGAGGTAACATTCAGAATTCTTTTTGCCTTCACAGTTGATTACGAATCTACCAGCGAGTATAAGTATGGTCAATTAATCAAAGAGTTTACCCACAACCAACTCAATGGATCAACACAAAAAAAATCAACCATCTGGTTTGATGGATCCAAGTACACTTTAGACATTAATGGAACACAAACTACTATCCATGATCATATCGATTATTCTGTAGCAACTATCTATTTTGAAGAACCACATGATGGAAAAAAAGTATTCTCCCCTCAATTTGGCGACTACTTGACTTTTGTCAAAGTAGGTGAACATCAATATGAAATGGAATCCCCTGATGGTTTGAATCTCTATACCTATACCAATGGAATTTGCTCTGAGGTTAAAGTAAATCGTGATTTTGCTAAATTCTATTTCAAAATAACTGAGGAGTCCCTTCGCGAGGTACAATCCAATAAGATTGTTGGCGGAACTCCAACAGTGGATTAATAGCTCAAATTTTCCTAAATTCTATCGCTATGATTACTTGCATTGCTATCGATGACGATCCATTATTTCTCCAACTGATAAAATCATATTTTGATGAATTTGAAAATATGCAGTTGTTGAGCACTCACCCAAATCCAGTTAACGGCATCATGCAAGTAGTTAAGCAAAAGCCAGATGTATTACTGATCGATCTCGAAATGCCATATCTAGATGGCTTTGAAACACTCGATACACTGGATAAAAAGCCGAAGATTATTATGATCTCTGCACATGTTAATCAGCCTACTAAAGAAAAGAAACTTAAGATTGACAAGTATATCAGAAAGGTCAGTTTAGATAAAGAAGCCTTATTTAAGGCAATCAGTGATGTTACTAGTGACCCGACTTAATCAAGTCTTTTTCAGCGACCTCATTCTTATCAAACAATGGTAATCTCACAATAAACGTTGTTCCTTTATTTTCCTGACTTTGTGCAGATATTTCACCATTATTCATATCCATAAACTCTTTTACAAGCTGTAATCCTAAGCCTAAACCTTTCTCTCCAGCAGTTCCATACGTAGCCCCCTCCCCATTCAAATTAAAGAGTTTGTCCAATTTAGATTGAGACATTCCCACACCAGAATCCGTAATAGAGATTTCTGCCATTTCAGCATCTAACCTGGCTTGTAAGACAATGGAACCTTCGTCGGGAGTAAACTTTATGCTATTGTTAATAAGATTCCTAAAGATGGTGTGAATGCTATTTCGGTCAACCCATAAAAAGATAGGCTCCTTTATTTCGGAGGTCAAGTGAATCTGCTTACCATTAGCCATATTAGAAAACATCCCTATGATCTCTTCTATCATATCCGATATATCTACTTTCTCTGGGACATTCGGAAAATGACCTTGCTGCTGCATGGCCCAATTAAGTAAATTGTCTAGAAGGTTCGATAAGCGCTCAACGGAAGTTTCCATATGATCAGCCATTTCGAGAAGCTGTTTGGTATCTTTTTCCTTTACGAAATGACGAATCAATCCACTTACCCCAAAGAGTGAACTAACTGGGCCTCTAAGGTCGTGAGAGATAATTGAGAAGAATTTATCCTTCGTTTCATTCAGTCGCTCAAGTGCCACCTTTTGTCTCTTTAAAACTCTATTGGTTTTAATCTTAGATCGATAATAGATAAATATTACTATCACAAGAATGGCAAATGCAAATACAACTACCGTTGCAGTAACAATAACTGCTTGTTGATTTTTT
Source organism: uncultured Roseivirgaceae bacterium (assembly GCA_964634415.1). Lineage (GTDB taxonomy): Bacteria > Bacteroidota > Bacteroidia > Cytophagales > Cyclobacteriaceae > Ekhidna. The sequence continues at coordinate 12,992 of CAZWLS010000086.1, forward strand.
TGCTGAGCCTTTAAAAGCTCAACTTCAGATTCTTTTTGAGCTAATTCAAATGCTGACCTTTGCTTGGCCATTTGACGAATCACATTTTTATTCTCTATTGAGTCTGCTAATTCAGAATAAACTAGATGGTATGCTAGTGCATCTTTATAGTTTCCCTTCGATTCGTTGATTTGATAAAGAAGGAGGTTTAAATCTCTATATAACTCTGATAAACCATACGTGTCAGCAAGATTCAATGCTTCCAATGCGTCCTTTTCAGCTTTAGAAATTCTACCTAATTCAAATTCAATTTGTCCTAAGAATTTCAAGAAGTCTGCAATCGCATAATAGTCATCCATCGTTCTTAGGCTTTCAATACTTTTATTCAAGGCTTCAATTGCAATCTCTTTTTGACCAAGTGCGGCTTGTGTGATCGCCATGTTACCTCTGATATAAGCTAAAAGAGATGCTTTCCTGGTAGGATTAATATCAGAATAATTAGATACCAAGTGATCTGCTTCCATTCCATACATTACCGAAGAATCCAACTCATTGATGG
>CAZWLS010000087.1:0-13296 GCA_964634415.1 uncultured Roseivirgaceae bacterium
ATCAACCAAATAAATTTTCCTAGCGGCCCCTTAAAAAATTTAGCTTCCCACCTTACTGCTAAGTCCGTATCAACCCCTTCCTTACCCTGATGCCAATGGTGTTTGGCATGGTAAGCTTTGAAAGCCATTGCGAACGGCACAACAAGTGGTAGGTTAACTACTATCGCTAACCAATTATTTAAAGTCTTTTTCTTAAAAGCGAGATCATGTGTGATTTCGTGAACAGCTAAAACGATTATATGCGTAAGCGTTGTTCCGACCAAAATCATAACCAATGCAAAAATCCATGGATTCTGAGGAAGAAAAAATATCGGAATCGATAGCTGCAATGCAGACACAAAAATTGTCTTAAAAATTAATGAAGGATCATTCCCAAATAATTTCTTAACCTCTGGGTGTGACTCCATTATCACTTTCCTTCTTTGAAAGTGTGGTTCCTTCTCTTCGCTCCAGGTAAAATCTTTTTGCTCCATATCTAACTACAAATTTAACTAATGGGGGCGTAAAATAGTTTGGGCAGCAAATCCTCCAACTTTATTTAAAAGACTCATTATAAATGAAGCTTTCCTAGTTTGAAAGTCGGAGTACTCATCAGCATCAGACACTTCATCGACCTGACTAAGTACATTCGTTTTAAAATCCGCAATTAATTCCATATCTGTTGACACAAAAACTACCTCCTGCTCAAAGTAGTAACTCACTAAGTCATAGTTACTACTTCCAAAAATTAACTTCTCATCATCTATCAGAATAGCTTTCATATGGGACATTCCTGGATACTCTTTCAGCTTGAAATATCCTTTCTTCTGTTCTGATAGAATTATATTCTTAAAAATCGATTTATTATTTTCTTGTGGAGAAACTATTGTGATCTCCACATCACTGGCAGCAACTTTCCTTAACACCCCCAAGAGAGGCTCAGAAATATATGGAGAGATTATCTGAATGGACTTTTTTGCATTTTCCAAGTGCTTAAAAAAACCTTGATAGAGGCTAGCACTTTTCTTACCATAAAATAAATAAAGTTCGCCTTCATCTGTCTCAATCCTTTTTGATTGGTTAGTGCCACTCCAAGTAGTATTAAAATCATGAACCAGACTCTCCCCTAGTACCTTATCATTCAATTGGATCATCATGTCATGCCACTCGAAATTGTGATCACTAAAATTGATCCCACCTAAAAAGCTGACTTCCCCATCCACAATTACCATCTTCTTATGGTTTCGCAGTGGGTATTTCTGGCCAAAAAATCCTACGGGATTAGTGAATCTCACATCAATCCCGGCAGATTTTGCTTCATCTATCAGTCGAGATGTTTCTTTCACTTCATTTCTAAATGTTGTATCCTTTAAATATTTAATTGAATTGACGAAATGATCATTAATTACAACTTTAGAATAGCTGTCTATTAAGAGCCTCTTATCCTTAGCAGGACAAGACTTCATGATATCAATCAACCATTTTCCTGCATCATCGCCTTCAAAAGTCATTGCCTGGGCATAGATAGAGTCTGTGGCACTTGAAGATACCTTTTCCAACATCTCCATGAATGCCTTTGAACCCAACAAGATTTTAGATTGTCCCAATTGCTATTTTTTCAGCAAAATTAAGAGGGTTATTGATTAATTAGGGAATTCTACCTTATCAAGATCAAAAATGAATGATCCAACTTTCATATCAATTTCGATTCTTAGAGGGAGGCGATTGGTATCATCGCTTAAAATTAATCGACCGGTTTTCCCATCGTCAAAATATTCACCCTCAGGAAAGACTAATTCCATTTCCAAGGCGCCCACTCTTCGGCCATCGTATTTGTAAGTTGTTTTTTCAGCCGGTAGCATTACAAACTCATACACATCATTCGTGAAGAATGTTCGCACTTTAATTTCATCACGGAAATCGGATCGATTGCGACCCCTGAGCCACATGTAAGTACTCATGGCATCCAAAAACGGAGAATCATCTTTGGCGAATTTATGATAACGCCATTTGTCAATATCTTCAATATAAGCGTCTATCGAAATGGAGTCTCCATAGTTAAAATAGTCATGTCTTATGTCAATTTTATTTTTGGCTTCTAAATCCCGATCTGATTTATATGGCCTTAGTGTTTCTACCTCAATTAGTGACTCCATACAGAACCTGAGCTTGGAAAAAACCCTAAACCAACTTGCCGTCTTTATCTGAAACTGGATTTTATAATGAGGCTTGCCATTCTTGTTGGGATACTGGTAGTCTGGATCTAGCCAAACAACCGCATCGCCAATATTAAACCACCCAAACTTCATGTTATAGGTCAATTTTTCGCCAGGTTTGAATGGATATGATTTATTTTGAGCTTGAGCATTTAGTGCTCCAGAAAGAAAGACAAAAAGTATTAGGATCTTGATCCAACCTTGTAAGATTGTTCTGAATGAAAATTGCTCTTGTATGTCCGTATGATTTTTCACGACCGGGGGGTGTTAAGTCACATATTGTAAGTTTAGCCAAGCATCTTGCAATGATAGGTCATCAAGTTAAGATCATTGCACCCAATATTAATGCCAATCTTGTTGAAGAAAAAAATGTATGCTTCTTTGGTAGCAATAGGTCAGTCAACATTGGAGGTACTAAGATCGACGTAAATATCGCATTAGGTGAAGAAAAAAAAGCGTTAAAAGCATTCTTAAAGGAAGAAGATTTTGATATCATTCATTATCACACCATCTGGAATCCACTGCTTCCATTTCAAGTCCTAAAGCACTCGAAAACTAAACAAATCGCGACGTTTCATGATACTCCTAAAAGTGAATTTGTTGGTAAGTATGTGATGCCGACAGTTGCTCGTGGCGTTTTCACTTTCTTGGATCAAATTATCTCTGTATCCAAAAGTCAATCCTCTTTTATTTCAAGATTTTCTAAGAGGCATATTCACATTATTCCAAATGGAATTGACCTTGATGAAATAAAAGAACTTGCACCCAAAAAAAATAGTAGAAACGACGACTATTTTCAGATGTTCTTTATGGGCAGGTTAGAGCCAAGGAAAGGAGTCATGCATGCATTAATGGCTTTTCATAAGCTAAAGAAACGGTTTCCTAAGATGAAGCTTTTAATAGCTGGTGATGGTGATGGTCGAGGTGAAGTTGAAAAATATATATCAGACTTCTCATTGACAGATGTTGAACTTCTCGGCTTTGTTGATGAAAAGACAAAGTATAAACTTCTAAAAGAATCAGAGATCTATTTGGCCCCTGCTTTGTACGGAGAGAGCTTTGGAATTGTGCTGTTAGAATCAATGGCTGTAGGCACACCAATTGCTGGTTATGCAAATGCAGGATACAAAAATGTGATCACAGATGTGATGAATGTCGGTTTTGCTGAACCGGGTAATCTGGATCAGTTCATTTCTTCAATAGAGAATTTGATACCTTCCGAAAAAAGAGAAGTACTTGCTAAGCATGGTTTGGAAGAGGTCAAAAAGTACGATTGGGCCGAGGTTTCAAAAGAGGTGAATTCGGTATATGAGCGAGTTTAAAACTGTCACATTTCAAAAAGACGAAGAACAGCCGAAAGATAACAGACTTATTCAAATGGTTCTCCTTTTGACTCTGGCATTTCTTATTGCCTATATTTTTGATCCCGGTCCTTCACGTAATATTATTCTCTTTGTTATCGTAACATGGGGACTCCTCCTGCATTTTTCAAGATACGTTTTCAATAAAGAACGTTCAGACGCTAGCCCTAAAGGTGAACTCTCAATAGGAGACGAGCACATTAAAATTGGCGAAGTTGAACTTAGCTACGACAAGATCGACTTCTTGAATATCTACATAGATGGTTATGAAAATCAATATCAAGCTCTTGATTCTCAACTATTGCAAAGCAATGGAATCAATAATAGGTTACGAGTTCAATCGAAGGGGAAAGTATATGTAGAGTACTTCAAATTGATCAGTGAAAACCATGTTTATGAATTAATTCAAGCGCTCAACGGACTTGAATTATCAATGAAAGAAAAGATTAAGCTTGAGAAAAATCCGAACAGATTCAACGTTTGAAGTATTCCTTCACTTTACTCATAACATAATCCATATCTTCTTCATAAAGCTCACCGATTACAGCTACTCTAAACGTCTTACTTTCAGGAATCACGCCAGGATAAATAGTGATCCCATTTTGATACAAATAGTCATGGAAGTGATTAAAGTCAAGCCCTTCTTTGTCAAGATTGATAGCTAGTAAGATCTTTGACTGCTGCTCCTCGGGTAGAAAAAATGTGAATCCTAATTCTTTAAAACCATCATACAGCTTTTGCCAATTGGCCTGGTAGCGTTTCCATCTATTTTCTAAACCCTCCTCCTCATGTTCTTTGATTGCTTCTAAGAACGCATAGCTAGTTTGAACTGGTGGTGTAAACCTAAGTTGATCCTTCTTTTGGAGATTATCCCACTGTTTGTAAACATCGAAATAGAATCCAGTTCCGTTCGCCTTCAATTCGTCCGTATGATCCTTGTGGAAAATAACAAAGGAAAGCCCTGCCATCCCGTGAATACATTTGTTTGAACTAGAAAAGAGGAAATCAATATTGTGGGCATCCAGGTCTATTGGATAAGCACCATAAGAACTCATTGCATCTACAATATATTTCACTCCATGTTCTTTGCAGATGGCACCAACCTCCTCCAACGGGTCCATCATCCCTGTCGATGTCTCGTGGTGTACCATTATCAGATGTGAATAGTCTCCAGATTTAAGTGCTTCACTAATTTTAGCAGGTTCGGGATAATCACCAAACTCAAAAAGTGACGAGTTTTTAATTCCATATCCATCGCATATGGCTTTCATCCTAATTCCATAAGCACCATTTGTGATGATCAATGCATGATCATTATTACCAAGTGCTGATACCAAACAAGCCTCCATTGCTCCAGTTCCACTTGCTCCAAAAAGCGAAACGCGATGCGTGTCTTGCCCATTTCCAACCTTCAAAATACCTTCACAGATATCATGCATTACTTGTCCAAACTCGCTTTCGCGCGGACAAATATCCGATACAAGTTGTGCCTCCTTCACTCTTACAGACGTAGTAGCAGGACCCGGATTTAAAAGAATTTTTCTGTCGATTTCCTTTTTATGAAGCATAGGTTGTTATTTTATGATGAGGGATTTGACAATCACAAAACCCCTAAATCTGAGGTTTTTAAAAGCACTAGTTACCTAAATTTTTCATGAATGCTTCTTTATTCTGCACTGGTGTAGTCGTAGGTCTACCCAAATCAGCCCTTGAAGCTTCGGTAGTTCTTATTTCTAATAAAACTGGTCCTTCGGCATTTTTAAACTCCTCCCAAATTGCAGGCAGTTCAGCCATTTCCGATACTAACCAAGTCTGTTTATATCCTGATGCCTCAGCAATCTTCTGGAAGTCAATCGCGAATCCTACGGTAGCTTGCCCACCTACAGATTCATGACAGCCGTTGTTGATCAAGATGTGCTTATAGCTCTTCGATGGTTGATTTCCGATAATAGCTCCTGAGCCCATATGCATAATGGTAGCTCCATCACCATCTAAACAGTAAACAGGTCTGTTTTCTTGACTCAAAGCAATACCCAAAGCAATCTGAGAAGCATGACCCATACCACCTACAGTTAGGAAATCCTTTCCGTGACCCATATTATGCTTGGCTCTAATCTCAAAAACCTCTCTTGAGGATTTTCCAGTAGTAGAAACTACAACCGCCTCATCCTCCATTTTTTGCAACATCCATTCAATTACTTCTTCGCGATTAATTGTATATGGATTCTCAACTTTGGTTTGGAGTTTATACTTATCGAAAATTCCTTTTTTAACTAACAATGCGTAAGGGGCACTTGTCTGCTTCATAACTTCAAAAGCCTTTGCTAGTTGACTATCCGCTTCCTTCTCATCATCAGAAAGTACTGCATAATCAATTTCCATTGTTTGTAGTAATTCTTCTGAAATCCTCCCTTGCTTCACATGTTGAGGTTCATCTTTGACTCCAGGCTCTCCTCTCCAGCCAATCATCAAAAGCATAGGAATAGAATACACATCGCTATCAGCTAAGGAAGTGAGTGGGTTTACACAATTACCAAAACCTGAGTTTTGCATGTAAACCAAAGGTATCTTTCCTGTGGCCAGGTGATGGCCCATCGCCAAAGCAATAGCACCACCCTCATTTGCAGCAATGATGTCCGAACCTTCATCTGTGATTACAGAACAAAAATCCTTTAATAATGAATCAGGAACACCGGTGGTGAATTCTACTCCTTGATTTCGAATTGATTTTAAAAACCTCTGAGGATTTAGCATTATCGTAAAATTTTAAGAGTGGCCTTGAAACCTTCAAGACCACTCATTATGATTTGTGATTATGTCCAATCGAAAAAACTAATTGGCATTAGTTAGGAAGGATTGTTAGTATTTCTTTGATAGACATACAGAACTCATCTGCTTCCTTCGATCTTTTATTTGTAAGTATAGATTCTGCAGTTTTCTTCATTGCAGGGAATGCAGCTCTAAGAAGGTGATTTGCATATATCACAATGCTGAATCCAGCTTCATGAAGCTCCTCTTCCGTAAACTGATTGTACGATGATGGTACTGATACCACAGGAACTTTATACTCAAATTCTTGATATCGCTTCATGAACTCCATGATCTCACTACCATCCTTATGTCTGCTATGAATCATGATGGCATCAGCCCCTGCCTCTATGTAGGCCTTTGCTCGTGTCAGCGCATCTTCCATTCCATGCTCTGCGATTAAGCTTTCCAATCTTGCGATAATCATGAATTCCTCAGTTACCTGAGCTTTCTTTCCAGTATTGATTTTCTCACAGAAACCTTCTATTGTATCAAGCTCTTGCTTAACCTCTGTTCCAAAAAGTGAATTCCTTTTTAAGCCTACCTTATCTTCAATTATTACTGCAGAAACACCTAATCGCTCAAGGTTTCTTACCAACATTGCAAAGTGCTCAGTGACGCCTCCTGTATCCCCATCTAAAATAATTGGCTTAGTTGTTACATCCAGAATATCATTGATGGTATTAAATCGAGAGGTTCTATCTACATACTCCGTATCAGGCTTGCCCTTAGCTGTAGAATCTGTAAGAGAGCTCACCCACATTGCATCAAACTCGCGCACTTCGTTTTCCGCATTGATCGTTGTTTGCTCAACTATCAAAGCGGAAATACCATTATGAGCTTCCATTACTCTAGTTATATCTTTTGACTCAAGTAATCTTCTAAGCATTCTTCTTCGGATATCCGGAGTAGTCCCTACTTCCTTCATCGCCGCTCTTAGGCCAGTAGATGAAATACCAGACGTGTAATCTGGTTCTACTAATTCCCCTCCCCACTCTTCTAGAAGTTTGATTACTTTATCTCTAATGTGCTTTTGAGGGCCCGTTTTCCAATCGCTGCCATGAACAACATAGTCAGGTTTCAAGGCTCTAAGGTTTTCCTCGTAATCCAATTCTTGCTGTGGTATTACTTCATGAACTCCTTTTAAGTTTTCAAGAATCTTTTTTCTTTCATCGTATGATAGAAATGGAGTTCGACTGTATTTACTAACCGCCTTATCTGAGAGTAATCCGACTGTTACTTCACCCAAATCTCGGGCAACCTCAATGATATTTACGTGGCCATGATGAATGAGATCGGTTCCCATTCCTACATATACTTTCTTCATTTGAATAGTTAAATTTTTTGTTGGTACACTTCGAACTAGCACTCACCCAACAATCCATTTTAAGGAAATGTTAAGAATTCTGGACTTATGCTCATTTCAACGCGATTAGATTATTCTATCTTCGTGGCAAATTAAGCTCAAAGGAACGTAAACACCTTCTAAAATCTAAATAGATGACGCAAACGATTGAAACTGCTGTAATTCTGGCCGCTGGAAGGGGCACAAGGCTACAGCCTTACACTTTTGATATCCCTAAAGGGTTTATGCCTGTAGGTGATGAAAGATTAATAGAAAGATCTGTGAGGCTCTTAAAAGAAAACGGCATAAAAAATGTCATTATTGGAACGGGCCATTTGCATGAGCACTATGAGAAGTTTGCGCAAGAGAATGGATTAACAACATTTCTAAGCCCTGATTTTGCCACAACTGGTAGTTTTCACACACTTATCTATGGTTCTGAAAATATAAAGGGAGATTTTTTACTTCTTGAATCAGACCTTTTGTACCATTCGGATGCAATTAAGGGACTTCTGAATCACAGCGCTAAGGATGTTATTTTAACAAGTGGGTTTACTCAATCAAATGATGAAGTCTATGTTGAAATGGCGGATGGTAATTTGAAAAACCTCTCTAAGAAAAAAGAAGAGCTTAATTCAGTAGATGCAGAACTTGTGGGGATTTGGAAAATTTCGATGGATCTTCTTGAAAAACTAAAGCAGTATCATGCTGAAGCAGAAAACTCTGCTAACAAAGATTATGAAATTGCCATCGCCGAAATATCTGCTGATAACCCAGTTTCCGTGCTAAAGGTTGATGATCTTGCTTGGTGCGAAATCGATAATCAAGAACATTTGGAGAGAGCTAAAGAGAAAATATTACCAAGGTTGGATTAATGCTTTGGCGGATGCCACAATCCAGTTGTTTGATCGCGCCAACCTCCAGTCCCAAGATATCCATACATCAATTCTAGATAGCCTTTTGTATCTGCCGGCACAGTTACGTCAAGGCCAAGAAAAGCATCATTAGCTAAAGGGAAAACAAGGCTTTTCGAAATGTGTTGTCGCTCGTTTGGATAATCCGCCTCAACGAACGTGCGTATAGTCTCCCCTTCATCTTCATAGAAGAAAATATCAAAATCGTATCCCTTGTAAGAGAAGTAGACTTTTGGTCCTTCATGATTGGCAGATGTATCATAAAACCTCAATCCACGTGGCATCTTGCCTTTCATTTTTTTGACGGATTCATAAGAACTTTCCATCATCGCAACGTCAATATCAATATCATGTGGAATGATACCACCTGAACGGTGATACCCTAAGAGGGTGCCAAAATCCAACCAATATGGTTCACCAGAATCTTTTAGCACTTGCATAGATTTACGAAACATTTCCTCCAAAATTTGGATTCGACGCTTTTGGTATTGACCGGGCAATGCGAATAAAACTACATTTGCAATCCGTTTGATGTATTGGCTCAGGCGAATCATGGAACAAAAAAAGGGAAATCAATCAATTATTCAATCATTGGATCAAAAAGACCTACAAAAGCCGATCGATTTAGTCTACACTTGGGTAGATGGTGATGATATTGAGTACAGAAAATTGGTGAATCAATACTCAGAGAAACCCATCGATCTGAACCCAGAACGTACCCGGGATATTTTTGATATGATGAAATATAGCATACGCTCAGTTGAAAAGTATGCTCCATGGATTAATCACATTTACATTTTTACCTGTAGGCCTCAAAGACCTGAATGGCTAGACATTGATCATCCCAAAATCTCAATCATTCATCATGATGAAGTATTTGATCAATCGGATATCCCCACTTTCAATTACAATGTAATCGAAAGCTATATCCACAAGATTCCTGGTTTATCGGAAGAATTCATCTATCTCAATGACGATTTCCTATTTGGGAATCATGTAGTGCCGAATGACTTCTATTCAAAAGATGGAAAGGTCCTGATCCATGGCTCATTATTCGGTGAAAATTTTGGATGGAGAATCTATAACAAGAAAAACGATATCGTGGGAATGGGACTTATTGAACATTCTCCAATCCTAATCAAGAAAGATTGGTGGCAAGGGATGCAGGACACTAGGCCTGAATTAATTGAAGAAATTAAATCTCACAAGTTTAGAGAGGGAACCGACGTAATGACCTACAAGCTTTATCGATGGTACACTTTAAAACATCAGTCAAAGCATGTAAAACCCATCAAACTACCGGATCTTTTAAAGATTCACACCTTCCACAAGGTTACAAACAGCTTAAGTAAGCAGCAGAAGGCTTTCAAAAAGCTTGAAAATAAATCTCCGAAATTTTATTGCCTAAATGATGATCAAGGAGACAATCCCAACCCCGAGGTTGTGGAAATAGTCAGGGATTTTTTACAAAGAAAATATCCTGAAAAATCGAGTTTCGAGTTATAGAAACTTCAGCATTCCTTCATCCACAATTTCGTTGCACCCGCTGTTCTTTTCATCAAAACCTGCACGACCCTCTGGTCTTCCTCCAGATACATTTTGTCTTCCCATATATTCTTCCAACGACTTTGTGTAGTAATGATTAATTCTCCAACCTATATCACTGTGCTCTTTGAGCATCGACCCTCCTTTGTACCATTTATAATGCCACCAGTGGGCACTGTAAGCAAATCTATTGCTTGACAAAAAGTCGCCATTCCCAAGATCTTTATGATCTGAATAGTCTTCCTCTCTCTTAGTATATGCTTTCAAAATTGGATCCTTAGGAGCGGTATCATGCCCATTGTTGCCAAAATTGATTCTAGGGACTTTTACACCTTTTATTTTCTTAACATCCACAGTTTTGAGCCAATCCAATAAGCTCAGTTTATCTTCTAGTGGATATAAAAATTCATCCACGTCAATTTTCATCAACCATTGAAATTCATTTCGATAGGTTTTTGCAGCATGTGCAAATCCCATGTGGTTTTTATTTCTCTGATACCATTTAGTGGCGCCATCGTATTTAGTACCATCTAAATGAGTCCAAGGGTGTCTTGTGACTACACCACTTTCTTCATATGGTTTCAAGATTTCTTTTGATTCCTCACTACCGTCTTGATCATATAAGTAAAAATGATCTACTCCTACCTTCACATGATAGTCAATCCACTCTTTCAAGTATGGATTCTCATTTTTGAAATTGGTCGCGAATGTTAAGAAATGTTTTTTACCCATGAATGAATAATTTTCGTTGGGGCGCAAAGTTATACAATGCACTCAATCGGCTATGGTTATTTGTCAATAACCTCATCCAGTACCCTCATAAATTGATTGGCTTGATTATTTGCACCAAATGCTGCAATAAGATCTTCATTGTTTAAGAGTGCTGTTTTCCCTTTGCTGAAGTAACCACTAAACAATTCTTCTATTTTGCTTTCATCGTTGGTTTTAGCCCAACTACCAGATTTGGTTTGATCAATCAATCTGTTTAATTCATCATTGTCAGATACTGCCAATATTGGCTTTCTGGTATAGAGGTAGTCATAGAATTTAGCTGAGACCATCCAACGAAAATCATGAACAGCGCTAAGCAGAAGTACATCCCAAGTTCTTAGATATGCTATTGTGTGATCTTGATTAATCTCTTTTTTTACGCTTACATAGTCTTCCAAATTGTGCTCGAAGACCTGATCCCAAAAATCGGAATAAACACTACCTCTAACCTCAAGCTGAACCTGATCGGGGTTAGCCTTAGCTTTTTTTATGAGACTAGCATAGCCCTTTAAAAGATGAGTTGAGGGGACAAACTTTCTAAATCCCCCATAATACCCGAAGGTGAACGGCTCACTGTCTTCATTTGCCTCGCCTATCTTAAGAAGCTTATCATTGAACGCATTTCGTATGAATGTGAATTTCTCTTCAATCTCAGGATAGACATTTTTATAAGTATTGCAAGCTGTCTCTGTGTTCAACACAACTTTGGAAGCCGTGTGAAAAAAGGATTTTTCATACCTCCGTATGGCATCAGCGGTAATCTTTGGCCTCAGCTCCATTTTCTTTTCGAAAATCGTCCAAGGATCCCTCAAGTCTGCCACCCAAGGGATATCAAACTTCCGACTTAACTTCTGTGCCACCAAAAAACCAGACCATGGATCAGCATTTACCCAGATCACATCGGGTTTCCATTTTTTTATCAGCTTTTTACCATTCCTTACTGCCGAACCTGTATCCCATAAGTACTGATCGAAAGGCGTCCAAGATTTACTTGGTTTCTTATTCTTCGATACAGTTTTCTTGGGAGGCGCAACCTTCTCCGATGTGTTGGAAGGTTTTTTGCTTTTAAATCCATTGGCCAGAAAGGAAATAAGCGGGCGAAATATTCCTACAAACCCATAATTAATTTCAACACCTCTTGGAATTTGTTCGTTTAGCTTGAAGTCGTTCTTATCATCAAAAGGCTTACTTGCCAATACCGCGACCTCCCAATCTTCTTGACCATGAATTCCCTGCACAAAATTTATTGCGCGCTTGGTACCAATCGTATTGTGAGGTGGAAAGTAAGGAGAAATTAAAAGTACGCGTTTAGCAGTCAAGAATGATTGAATTTCTCACAAAGAAACAGAAATATCGTAGGTAATAAAACTTCCATTGATTTGGGGGTAAATCAATTCAAATGCGACTAATCAAACATCTTTAAACTCAATTAAGTAGCTTCGCGGCACTAAGAATTTGTAATGGTAGTAATTCGAATACTTATTAAATCATCCCTTCCGCTTTTTATCCTTGCGGCAGTTTCTAGTGTGCTTTCCGGGGCTACCTCCACTTTGGTAATTGGAAGCATACACCAAGCGATCGAAGATGATAACTTCGTTTTGAATTCATTTTTACTTGAATTTGGAGGGTATTGGTTTCTATATGGAGCGTTTTCAATACTTGCTTCGTACGCAGTATCCAAACTAATGGAGCGCATCATTCACGATTTAAGAATTGATCTTTCCAATAAAATTATTCAGGCTCCATATGAAGAAATCGAACGAAATCAGTCAAGCTTAATACCTATACTTACTGCCGACATTGACCGAGTAGCCACTCAAATACGAACATTACCTACCGTTACTACGGGTCTGGCCACTGTGATAGGTATATTGAGTTACATGGTTTGGTACTCTCCGATTCTATCATTGTCTACCATTATACTTTTTGCACTCGTAATACTTATTACCAAGGTTGTATTACCTCTTATCAGGAAATACGCTTACGGTGCAAGAAGCAACTTGAACAACCTATTTGCTCATTTTGAAGGACTGATCTTCGGTATCAAAGAACTGGCGCTGAACAAAGACTTTTCGAAATCTTTCATCGAGGATCACATCGATCCTACGAGTAGGAAGCAAATGAAATTTTATCTCAAGGAAAGTATCGTTGCCTCTATATATAATCGATCTACGGATTTGATTCTTTTATTGGGAATGGGAGCTCTGGTAGTGATCATATTTCAAACCGGCTTTGTGACACTAGAATTTTTTGGGAAATACCTTACCCTAGTTTTATTCACCCTTGCTCCACTTTCGTCTGCTACTGCATTCTTAAGAAATCTTAAAAACATCGAAGTGTCATTCAAGCACATTGAG
>CAZWLS010000088.1:0-9483 GCA_964634415.1 uncultured Roseivirgaceae bacterium
TAATTGATACAATTGGAACCGGAAACGGTATTTTGGACAATGTATTGAAGAAACTACAAACAGGTCCTTCACTAATTGAACAAATCAAAACACTTTCTAATAAGTTTAAGGATATTCAAGAAGACCTAAATGCTCTTTTGGCGCAAAGAGGTATCCTTAAGAAAGAAGAAACTAAGCTTCTTTGGATCCCACTTTCTGATCGAATGGACAATGCAAACTATGCTTTCGAACAGGAAATTAGAAATAATTTAAAAGCGATTGTGTTTAAGAGCGCAAAGCCTTCAGCAGCATTTACAGTTCTGTATTCAATCATTGATGACTGCAACATCCTTAGTGAGGTATTCAGGGATAAAGATGAATTGATTGATGCCGAAAAAGTCGGTAAAGAAATTATAGAAAGATCAGATATCGATGATGATTTAGCTAATGCACTACGCGAGCTTAAAAATTTCTTCTCATAAAATATAAAAAGCTTAAAGAAGGAGAGGGATTACTCTTCTTCTTCTTTAACAGTCTCTGACGAATTAATAAGGTCAGTTCTCTCTAGCTGTTCTAACTCTCTTGTTTCTTGGGCAATAAATTCTAAGAATTTAGCTTCAAATTCAGACTGTCCAGAATCCTCTGAAATGTTATACATCTTGGCATACACTTTATTTTGGAAGTGCTGCATTGTTTTTAGATATGCTAAAAGTGTATCTTGTTTTTCAATCAATTTATTGGCTCTGAAGGCCATAAATCCGAATCCTTCGTGAGGGTTGTTGTTATCTCTTTCCGTAAGGATGTATTCAACTCCATCTACTTCAATTTTTGTGAAGTGGGTATCTTCAAAACTGTCCTTAACAGCTCTTGGTCTGAATTCTTCCCCTTCATTGATATCCTTGTTTTCACAGCCCAAGAAAGTGGTAAGCATTAAAATTCCGATCCATGATAGTTTCTTCATTTTTTTCGGTCTTTAACGGTTCCTTCTTCAACGCCGAATACCCGTTTTAGAAGTTTAAATGCTTTTCCATTTAAAATGATAATTAAGTAGTCACCAGAATGGATTTTTAAGTCACCTAATGGATTTTTAATTAGCTTCTTTTGTCCAAACTTATCTCGTTTGGTGATTCCGATTAAAACAGAGTTATACCTCTTTTTTAAGTCAAAGAATACATCTTGATAGGCCTTGCCATTGTAGGGGTTATTGGGTGTGATCAATAACTGTTTGATATCATAGTCACTGTCTGACTTTGCGTATGATAAAATGGACTCACTATATGTAGCTACGTCTGGTTCAAACATGTATGAGGCTAGTAGTTTAGATGAGATCTCTTGAGTAGATATTGTATTACTCACTCCGGCAGCTAGGAAGGTGTTTTTCAAATCACCATTCTCCAGTGTTACTACAAATTCTGATTCCGGGAATACCTTTTTCAAATTGAGAACATAAACCAACTTATCCGTATCATCAAGCATATTTACAAAGATGATTGTAGCACCTTCAATGTTTGCTTTTTTGATCATCTCATGATTATTGTAATCGCTAAACAGGACGAATACATTTTTAGAATTGTATTTTTCACGGATGAGGTCAACATCATCTTTTTTGTTCGTAACAACAGCTACTTGTCTGCCTACGCCAACCAGTTGGTCAACCACGTGCCAACCAAATTCATTCCAACCAATAATGACAGCATGATTGCTGAAGTTGGTTCCAGAATATCCAAGCTTTTTGTTTTCCTTTATTGTTGTCATAAGCGTAGTAAGTTGTCCAATTAAAATACCGAAAATACCAATACTGGTTAGGATGAAAATAAGAGATATATATCTGCCATAAACTGTCGCAGGGAAAATATCTCCATATCCCACCGTGGTGAGAGTAACCAACGAATACCAAAATGCATTGGCGTAGTTATTTAGTGCCGATTGATCACTGTCCTTTTCAACAAATACGAGCAGCCATACCAGCGCTAGGTAGACAATCAACACGAGCGCAATAAGTAGAAATAGGCGTAGACTTGCGTTCTTTTTAAAGGTAGTAGGCATAGGCTAGGTAAAAGTCAAATATAGCATATTAAAGATGTATTGTGACTTTCAAGTTATTGTGATATTTTCATTATTCTTTCCTAAGATAATCAGATAATTGGCTGATTGTAGCAATTTGAAGAGAATCTGCGTGTGCTTGCCTCATCATCAGTGCAAATGTGTTATTGAAACCCAGTGGATTTAGTACTTCTAAGTTGTATTTATCCTTTAATTCAGCGGAGATACTTCCAAGAACCATTTGGGGATCATTAAAATTTTCGATTTCCGAAGCACTCTTGTTCAGAAGAACCAGATAAGCTGTACCTGTGTATTCTGGATAAATATCGACCTCTTGGAACCTCAGTGCATCAAATACGAGTTTAGTTCCTCCAAACCCAAGCTTAAGCTTAGTTTTTAAGTTGGTTTTGTTTTCAATTATTTGAGCAAATATGTATGCCAATAAAAAGTTCTCTGTGAAAGCTTTAGAGCCAATAGTAATGTCAGGGTTGCTTGAAGAACCAGCGTTTTTGTTGGCATATATGTTGATCGATTTTAGGAATTCATTAGCAACCTCATCTAAAGGTCTTTTCATGCCGTCTACCTCATAGTTGAGTGCCGACATTAAAGAGTCACTTAGCTGGTTAGAAAGGATTTGAAAACAAGCACGTATTTCTGGGTGTTTTTCTAAAGTTGCTCCATTTACTAACGGAACTGCATAATAGGGTGGGAAGTAGCCTTTATCGTCTTCAAGCGACTTAAGATTGAATTCTTTTATTCTTCCATCGGTGCTAAAACCATCTATTACATCGACCTCTTCCTCATATAAGGCTCTATACATAAGTGCTATTTCCATTTCTTTGATTTCCATTGGGAGATCGTATAAGGAATCCAGTCCAGTGTAGCCATCGCTTCTTTCAATGAATTCTGAATTGAAGCCGGCCACTAACCTTGTTTTTAAAGTTGAAGGCTTTAGCTGAAGGCCAATTAGAAAAACACCAACTATAGTAGCTATTACTATCCAGCTTCGTTTTTGACCATGAAATTTCTGGACAACTCCTAATACTCCATCTATGACAATGGCAAGAATAGATGCTGGAATTGCACCTGCGAGTATCATGTTAGTGTTATTGAGCGAAATACCTCGGAAGATAAATTCGCCTAAACCACCAGCAGCTATTAACGCGCAAAGAGTAGCGACACCCACATTGATAACGGCGGAAGTTCTAATACCTGCTAAGATTACCGGAAATGCCAATGGCAGTTCAACATATCGAAGCAGTTGAGCATTAGTCATTCCCATACCAATAGTAGCTTCTTTGATAGAGGGGTCTATTCCTTTGATGCCCGTATATGTATTTCTTACTATTGGAAGTAGTGCATAAAGAAATAGTGCGATAATGGCAGGAGTGGTGCCAATACCAACCACGGGTAATAAAAATCCTAGAAGGGCAAGACTTGGAATGGTCTGAATGACACCTATAAAGCCCAGAGTAATTGAGGTCAGTTTTTCAATTCTAGTTATCAAAATCCCTATTAGTATACCAACTACAGAGGCTAGGAATATAGAAATGAGTGTAAGTTTTAAATGTTGAGTTGTTTGATCCAACATCTCATCCCAATGAGATAATATGAATTCCCACAAGCTCATCTTTTATAAGAACTTAGAATTTGTGATAAAATGCTGTTCTTCTCGGTATCACTTATATCCGAGTCTTTTAGTGCGTCCATAGCTGATCTGTCTCCGATAAGTTGATTTTGAAGCAATAGGATTAATCGATCTTTATTGAGAAATGAGCTTACAAACTCGTTGGCGGGATTGAGAAGCAACTCCATTGGTGTGTCAAATTGCTGCACTTCTCCTTGATTAAGAAGTACAATCCGATCACCTAGTTTGAAAGCTTCTTGTACATCATGAGTTACAATGATGATCGTCTTATCTTTTAGAATCTTAAGTTTTAGGAAATCATCTTGAAGTTGGCTTCTGGTGATATTATCTAAGGCACTAAAGGGTTCGTCCATTAATATCAAATCTGGATCATTTGCAAGCGCTCGAGCTATCCCTACTCGCTGCTGCTGTCCACCGCTCAGCTGAGATGGATACTTTGATAGAAGATCAGATGGAAGTCCTGTTAACTCCATCAGGTCATCTAGTCTTTCTTTCTGTAAGGATTTGTTTGTGATTTTATTGACGATAGAAATGTTCTTTTCGATAGTCATGTGTGGTAAAAGACCCACATCTTGAATGACATACCCAATATTTCTTCTAAGCGTATGTCCTTCGATATCAAGATTGCTTTTCGATCCTATTAGAATTGTTCCTGAATCTGGATCAATTAACCGATTGATCAATTTTAGGAGTGTGGTCTTGCCGCAGCCACTTGGTCCAAGTAAAACGATATTCTCTGACGGACGAACCTCTAATGAAATTCCATTTAATACGGAATTACCATTGTAGGACTTGTAAATATCATGTAGAGTGAGCGATTCGATAGAGCTGAATTTTAACTATATCAAACTTACAAAATCTACTTGTTAAACCCTCTAAGCTTGATTTTTGTCAACTTACGTTTGGTGTCGAGTGGGAAATCACCTTTCATCATCCAATCGTAAAAGCTTGGTTCTCTTTGTAGAATCTCAGTTACTGATTTGCCTCGATGCTTTCCAAAGTTGAATACTTCTATACCATCTTTATAGATCATTCTACCTGCGAAATCCACTCTGGAAGAAGTGGTTAATTCGTGAAGTACACCCATGTCATTTTGTATCGTAGCAAGCTTGTTTCCAAGTGTGTCAATAGCATCTTGCCCTTCATATCGCTCTATTTGAGAGACAAGCACCTCATGCGTAGCCTTGGTGTCGGCCAATGCGCTGTGCGCATTTTCAAGATCTTTACCACAATAAAACTTGTATGCTGCAGTCAGATTGCGTTTTTCCATTAGATGGAAGATTTTTTGTGCGTCAACTATCTTCCGATTGTCTGTGTCAAAATCAACATTTGCTCGGAGAAATTCCTCTACTAGCATTGGTACGTCAAACCCTAACACATTAAATCCCGACAGGTCGCAGCCTTCCAAATACTGAGCAAGTGATTTTGCTACTTGTGCAAACGTGGGTTCATCCTTTACATCTTCGTCATATATTCCATGTATCATGCTTGTCTCAGCAGGAATTGGAATAGTAGGGTTTATCTTCCGACACTTTTCTTCTACGGTTCCATCGGGCATAATCTTGACCATGGCCATTTCGACAATTCGATCTTGAGAAATAGTTGTGCCGGTAGTCTCTAAATCGAAGACAACTAAAGGGTTTTTGAGGTTGAGTTTGAACAAAATTGTGTGTTTAATACGTGAGTGACCAAAGATAATCTTTTGCACCAAAGCATTCGAATTTTCGTTGTGGATAAGTGGGGTGGAAAGTGTTGGTAAGTAGTAAGGAAATTATTCTAAAGATGGAACTTCTCAGGCTATGTTTGTAAATCGAATCAAACTCTATAACTAATCGCTGAATGGAAGGAGCTAAGCAACCATCAACTACATCTGCCAAAAGTCGTCGAATTGGCCTTTCCACTGTCACAGAGCATTTAGGTAAACTACCACCACAGGCTGTTGAAATTGAAGAAGCAGTGCTAGGAGCACTCATGTTGGAACGTGATGCATTATCAAACGTCATAGACATTCTGCATGCTGAAAGCTTTTACAAAGACGCACATCAAGAAATATATGCTGCCATTGTTACACTATTCAATGATAGTCAGCCGATCGATATTAAAACCGTCACACACCAGTTAAGAAAAGAAGCAAAGCTAGAAGTTGTTGGAGGTGCACACTTTGTTGCAGAACTAACAACTAAAGTCAATTCAGCAGCCAATATCGAGTACCACTCCAGGATCATTGCTGAGCAATCGATCAAGCGAGAGTTAATAAGAATCTCTTCTGAAATTCAAAAAGATGCGTATGAGGACACCATCGATGTCTTCAAACTTTTAGATAGAGCTGAACAATCCCTTTTTGATGTTTCAGAATCTCACATTAGAAAAAATTATGACAAGATGAGCTCATTGATGCACCAAGCAATTGATGAGATTCAAGTAAGAAAAGATCGCAAGGATGGATTGACTGGTGTGCCAAGTGGCTTCTCTGCACTTGATAGAGTTACTTCAGGTTGGCAACCATCGGATTTGGTAATCATCGCAGCCCGTCCTGGTATGGGTAAAACGGCATTCGTAGTATCAGCACTTAGAAATGCATCAATAGATTTCAATACTCCGGTGGCCATATTCTCCTTGGAGATGTCTTCAGTCCAGTTGGTTAATCGATTGATATCTGCAGAAGCAGAGCTGCCAAGTGAGAAAATTAAAAAGGGAGATCTTGCGGATTATGAGTGGGAGCAAATGATCCACAAAACCAGGAAGCTATCAGAAGCTCCAATCTTTATCGATGATACTCCCGCCTTAAGTATTCTTGAACTACGTGCTAAATGTAGAAGGTTAGCTGCACAGCATGGAGTGAAACTAATCATCATTGACTACTTACAGTTGATGAGTGGAGATAGCAGTAAAGGTGGTGGTAACCGTGAACAAGAAATAGCCTCAATCTCAAGGGCACTAAAGGGAATAGCGAAAGAATTGAATGTGCCCGTGTTGGCACTTTCTCAGTTGAGTAGGGCTGTAGAGACCAGGGGTGGAGACAAACGTCCTCAACTTTCAGATTTAAGGGAGTCAGGATCAATTGAGCAGGATGCAGATATGGTAATGTTCTTGTACCGCCCCGAATACTACGGTCTGGATACTGATGAGTCTGGTATGCCGTTGCAAGGTTTGGGTGAGGTTATCATTGCTAAACACAGAAACGGTTCACTTGATACAGTTAATCTTAAGTTCATCGGCAAGTTTACCAAGTTTACAGATTGGGATGGAGATCAAGGAAATGGCTTTGGCGCTTTCCCTACATCTGGACCATCTAATTCAGACTTCACTATTACCTTGCCAAGCAAGGCTAATGATGAGGGAGAAGGAAGCGATGAAACTCCTTTCTAGTATTAAAGTCTGAATAATTTCTAATTACAAATTACTATTAGCTAAAACTTGTGATTAATTCCATGAGAGCAATTACAATTACTCAAGAATCAGAACCTATTCAATTAGTAGATCTTGAAAAACCGGAAGTTTCCAATGACGAGTGTCTAGTCAAGCTGTCTGCTTCTGCACTAAACAGAAGAGATCAGTGGATTAGAGAAGGAATGTATCCAGGTATCGATTTTGGAACAGTTTTGGGATCTGATGGTTGTGGTGTGGTGGAAGAAGGGCTTGGTGAATGGATAGGGAAAGAGGTAATTGTTAATCCAAATGTTGACTGGGGAGATGATGCAGAAGTTCAATCTTCAGCCTATTCGGTATTGGGAATGCCAACCAATGGAACGCTAGCTGAATACATCAAAGTTCCATCTCACAGATTGCACGAGAAACCAACTCATTTGAGCGCAGAAGAGGCTGCGGCATTGCCCTTGGCAGGATTAACAGCCTTCAGAGCTACAATCAAAAAAGGAGCTTCAAAAGCGGAGAAAAGGGTACTTGTTACGGGTGCCGGTGGTGGTGTAAGCCAATTTGCTATTGCATTTGCTATCGCTTCGGGTGCTGAAGTATATGTAACAAGTGGAAGTGATGATAAGATAGAAAAGGTTAAAAACCTTGGAGTAATTGATGGCTTTAATTACCACGATGAAAAATGGTTTAAGGCAGCTTCCAAGGTAGGAGGGTTTGATACAATTGTTGATAGTGCCGGTGGGAATCAACTTAATAATTACCTCAAGATCATAAAGCCCGGTGGTCGAATAGTCATGTATGGTAGCACCACTGGACATCCAGAGAAAGTTGATGTGTTTAGGCTGTTTTGGTCACAGGCTCAGATCATGGGTTCAACTATGGGAAGCGATGGTGAGTTTACTGAAATGTTGGAATGGGTAGATAAACATAATATCAAACCTACTGTAGATAAAGTCTATAGTGCGGAGGATTATATCAGGGCGTTTAATCGATTCAAAGAACCCGATTCATTTGGTAAGATTGTGATTAAGTTTTAAGTATAATTGCAAAACTACCACGTATGATCACTCACCATGTTCACAGAAAGAAGACTGCTCTTTTGTAGCATTTTGTTTTTTCTTAACCATCTTGTTCTTAGCCAAGTAACCTTGACTGGAACTGTTAATACCGGCTCATCAACTACCACTTGTGAGGATGGTACTTTTGGTGGTGGACCTGAAGTACATTGGAGCATGAATTTTGATTCACAAGGGTATGTCACCTATCCAGAAGCAGGAATGTGTTTCGTTAATTTCCCAAATGATCAATATTCGGAAAGTTTTGATTGTGCTTTGGATTATCCGGCTACTATTCAGGTATGCTTTCGAGCGTTTGAAGATGATGGAGCTGTCTGCGTAGTGAATGCAAGTTGCCTTGAAGAGGTTTGCCAGAATTTTGTTGCGCCAAGTCCAGGAGCAGCCGTTACATACACAATAGCCACTGCAGGCGGGGATTCTGAAGGTTCAGCAAACTTTACATTTTCGGCAACAGGTTCCTTCATTAATAGTCCCGACAATATTTGCAGTGCTATCAACTTAGGCACTCTGCCAAGCTCAGGATCTCTTGGGAATATAGCCTTGAGTAATTATAACAATACATGTGGTTCACCTACAGGCGAACCAAATCCATGGGGTGGGGAAAATGATGCTGGAGTATGGTTTTCATTTACAACCAGTGCAGACCCGTCATCTACTATAGATCTATCAGCAGCAAGCGATCCTCAAATGATTGGCGATGGAATTAACCTTCAGTTGGCTCTATACGAATCAAGTAATGGAAGTTGTTCAGGTACGTTGACTTTGGTAAGTGAGGTGGGAGATGATTTAGTGAATAACACCTCGTTATCCTTAACTTGTCTTACAGAAAATACTAATTATTTTTTGCTTGTAGACGGTGAAGAAACTTCTTTGGGTTTAAGTACAGGAATGTTCGGAATAGCAGTTGCTGATGATGGGGTTCAAGATCCGTTAGATGGATGCGAGGCCTTGCCAGTTGAATTATTGAGTTTGGAATCCTTTAATCTGACAGATAAGGTCGCCATTTCTTGGACGACATCTATGGAGATTAACAATGACTTTTTCATACTAGAAAAGTCTATTGATGGTGAAAATTATGAACTGCTAATTGAGATGGGAGGGGCCGGTAATTCAGAGAGGGAGTTGGTATATAAATACATGGATAAAAATCCATCTGATGGCATAACCTACTATAGATTGACTCAAGTTGATTTTGATGGAACTAGTGAAGTTTTAGGAATAATCAGAAACGAATTCGATTTGGATTCAAAATCTATAATTTATCCGACGATCGTAGACACAAAGGCCAGTGCGGTGATTCAAGCTACTGAGTCTGGATTTATAGAAATTGAGATATTAGATGCCTCTGGGATCAATCAAGTC
>CAZWLS010000088.1:9493-13245 GCA_964634415.1 uncultured Roseivirgaceae bacterium
ATGAATTGAAGCCAGGACAAAATCTCTTGGATTTGAAAATGACCACTTTGAGGAAAGGAAATTACATTGTTATTTTAAATTATCAGGGTCAAAGAGATACTCATAGAATTATAAAGAGATAATGCTTTCTGTGTAAGAAATCTTATTTGTATTTATCATTCAGACCTACTTTCTCCAAGATCATGGGGGTAATTTTTTCAAGCCTTTTGATCTTCGTTTCAGCACGTTTGGCCTCCATAATATATTCGGCATATTCCCTCTTGGAAGAAAGAGAGAGCTCGTCAAATGTCTCAGATAATTTACTGTCCGAAGCCAAGGCTTCTTTTAGTTCATCAGGTATCAATAATGGTTTTTTCTCTGGCTTAATCTCTTTTCCTTCCTTTTGATTTTGAATAGCCTCATTGATGTATAAAAGAAGTAATTCTTCATCAACCTCTTTTGTAGACTCAAACCTCCATTGGCGCATTCCCTTGGTTTTACCTTCTTGCGCATTTATCAGTACCTGGTGTTCATCTTTTAAAAAGACGCCATTGAAAAACCAGATGCCTGCATAACTTTTGAAGGCGCCAATCCCAATCACATTTTTATTTTTCAAACAATATGTAGGAATGCCCCATTTCATTTTTTCAACAAGTTCAGTTTTGTTGAGAACAGACCGTAGCTTGCTGAGTAGATCATTGTATTCTGGATACCATGAAAGGTACTCCTCCGGAGATTTAGCCATTTTCATGATATAAATTTAGTCTTTATCGAATTCGAAATTTTGGTATGCAGATTTAAGCTCGCTTAACGCTTTTGTATCACTTTGATCCTCAGCAAGTTTTATCCCTTCGTTGAATACATCATTTGCTTCATCCCAAAGTTCTTCTTCCCATAGAAGGTGAGCGAGTTTAAAATAAAGCGGCAAGTAATCTGGATGCGCTTTTCGGAGATCTCTCAACAATTGAAGCGCGTCATCAGGTACTTCATCATAGTACTCCATTGCCAATGCATACTTATTGAAAGGGTTGTTTGGCTCCTCATCAATAAATTGTCTTAGCAGATCAATGCGTTCTGTATTCATACAACTAATCTACATAAATGAATTAAAGGAGAATTTTCATTTCTAGATTATCATTAGACCTAGCGATTTGAGATTTGATGCCGAAAAATTGAAGCATTACTTTGGCCGCACTTCTAATCATTAACTTATCAGATATGACATAAACCTTTTTGATCTGATTTTTGTGTTTTTGAATTGCATTGTACCACTCTTTTCTTGCTTGTAGTTCGAATCCTGTCATTTGCGTACAATCCCAAATAAAATCATAATGAATATTTGGATTCTCACTTAACAAGTTTGACCAACAGGCAGATGCTGAAATTGAAGTGGCGACACTGAACTTTCCTTTAAAAACAAAATGCATACAATTTATGTCTTCTAAATCATCAATAATCTTGATTTCCAAATCAGGAGAAATGAACAACATGGTGGTGTTATTTAGTTACTTGTCATTTTATTTATTAAAAATACTATTAATAACGGTATTGTGTTATTCATTTTTGATCAATTGCATTCATTTTGCTAATTGATCTGGTACTTGTGTATGTTTGATGGATGAAAAAACTACTCTACTTCTGTCTGTACATAATTTCATTTGGTTATGCCTTTTGTCAAGGAAATCCAGATGACTACTACTATGAAATTCCTGACAATCCTGAAAGCTATGACGCCGGGACAGTCTCTGCCCGCGTTGTCGATGGGCTTGGGTTTAGATATTACTGGGCTACAGAAGGTTTAAGGGAAGTGGATTATGCATTCAAGCCAAGTGAAGAAGCAAGAACAGTAGGTGAAACAATGGACCACATAGTTATATTGACACAGATTCTGCGAGAGGCTGTTAATGAACGTCCTTTTAATGGAATAGATATGGAGGGAATGACATTCGAAGAAAAAAGAAACTTAACACTCGAAAACATAAAGGCTTCTAGTGATAAATTAAAGAATTCTAGCCCTGAGGATTTAGCTAAATATGATATGATTTTTTCATCGGGAGGACAGTTTCCTTTTTGGAACTTGCTAAATGGTCCAATAGCTGATGCCATTAATCATGTTGGGCAAATCATCTCGTTTAGGAGAACCAATGGGAATCCATATAATCAAAACATAAGCGTACTGAGAGGGAAAGTCACGAATTAACAACGTGCTTAATTTTGTAGGCCAATATTATTGAACTCAAAACAAGAGTTATTGAATTGGCCAGGATAATTGGTAGTTCGTCAAGGAATATTCCATAAATAAGCCAGCAAACTATACCTGTAGTGAACAGGATATACATCACTAAGGAGATCCCTTCAGTGCTCTTGGTTTTTATCGTTTTTAAGGCCTGGGGTGCAAAAGATATGGTTGTAAGGAAAGCCGCTATATAACCTATTAGTTGTTCCAATGCTACTAGTCTTATTTACTATTGATATGATTAATTATTAGATCTGCATGTTCTCTTGAGTTTTCAATAAACCATGCATTTGTTTTTAGTCCTCCGCAAATTACTCCTGCTAAGTATGCGCTTGGAACATTTGTTTGCATTGTTGTCTTATCGTATACTGGTGTTTTGAATTCGTCTTTCCCAATTTCAATTCCTATACTTTCAAGGAAAGAAAAGTCCGGCTGATAGCCAGTCATTGCAAGAACAAAATCATTGTCTAATTTGATGTCACCTTCTGGAGTAGTGGCCTCAACAGAATGTGCATCTATTCGCGTAATGTTACTATTAAAATATGCTTTAATTGAACCTTCCTTGATTCTATTGTCAATATCAGGCCTTACCCAATATTTAACTCTTGGGTTGATTTCCTCCTCTCGAACAATCATTGTAACACTTTTAGCTCCCTTTCTGTAAACCTCCAATGCAACATCAACTGAAGAGTTAGCTGCACCAACAACTACAACATTCATATCATAGTACGGATGGGGTTCGTCATAATAGTGCTTTACTTTGGGCAGTTCCTCACCTGGCACATTTAGTAAGTAGGGGAGGTCATAAAAACCTGTGGCTATTATCAAATTACTGGCAAGGTATTTTTGCTTGTTCGAGCGTAGCTCAAAGCCAGTATCGGTTTTCGTAACTTCTTCAATCTGCTCATACAAGCGGGTATTTAATTGCCAAGATGAGGCAACCCTTCTGTAATATTCGAGTGCTTCCGAACGAGTAGGCTTTGGGTTATGAGAAATGAAAGGGACTTCACCTATCTCTAAACGATCAGATGTAGAGAAGAAAGTCATGTTTTTAGGATAGTTGTAAAGCGAATTTACAAGACAGCCTTTATCCACTATTACATAGGATAAGCCAGCTTTCTCAGCTTCTATACCACATGCTAATCCGATGGGGCCGGCACCTACTATTAATACATCCACTTTGTCTAAAATCATTGGATTATTTGATCAGTTTGTGCAATAAACAGCTGAAAAATTTCCGTTTACTGAACTATTTCCATCAAAACGTGCGTCTATTCTTCCAGTGACTTCATCTTCTGAAATTGAAAGTATTTCAACAGCTCCACTCGATACAATAATATTCAATGTCTGTGCTGGATCAAATAATGTCACTGTTCTGGTTTGTGGTCCTAGTTCGTATACACCAACCGCAACAGGTACATAAAAGAATAGGTTCACTTCTTCTCCAAATCCAAAAATGTTGCAGACATTATCAATTGGTTCTCCGCTATCAAACAAATTGAAATATAGGCTTTCACCTTGAATTTCAAGTGTGTCC
>CAZWLS010000089.1:0-13078 GCA_964634415.1 uncultured Roseivirgaceae bacterium
ACCAAAGAGCACAATACATACAGCAAAGAAGCCTGCGGCAATAAAGTCTAGTCGTAGATCCAATACCAACATTTCAAGTCCTATGAGCACGAAAAGCATCGCGCTGAAAGTTTCTTCAAGGAGTTTCCAGAATTTAAAGACATAATCTCCTGCTGCTCCTGCCACATGTGTGCTTTTTCCTTCATTTCCAACCACAAGTCCCATTACAACTGCAGCTTGCTTTGCAGAAACGTGGATGAAGTCAGCCAGTTGTGATCCAACTAGCACTAAGGCAAGTGTTATTAGAACCTCTACTTCTACCGCGTCATTGTCCACATATTTCAGCAATCTGTATCCGATGTATCCAAGTAGAAGTCCGATAAAGATACCACCACCGATGTCTGCGATTACAATGTATATCGTTTCGAAAAATGATAATGTGTGGTCCTCGCCAGCATGAGCGATATCAAGTAGTGTCAATGCTAAAACCACAGCAACACCATCATTGAAAAGAGATTCTCCTGCAATCTTTATTTCTAGCTTTTTAGAGAGATTAAATCGACTGATAGTCTTGGTAACTGCTATTGGATCTGTCGGTGAAATCAGCGCACCAAACACCAGGCAATAAAGGTACTCAAGGTGGATTCCCATGAAGTCTAGCATGAAGTAAACCCCTGTACCAATAATGAAAGTAGATATTAAAACGCCAACAATAGCCAAAACAAGGACGGAGCTTCGTTGACTGCTTAATTTTCTAAAATCGATGTTTAAGGCCCCGGAAAAGAGCATAAAGCTCAGAACAATCTGATATAGTACCTCTTCAAATTCATATTCTTTCACATGTTCTGCTAAATGCAGCTCTGGGAAGAAGGCTCCAACACAGTAGACGATCACTGAGAGAACAAGTGCCATAATCATCAATCCAATCGATGAAGGCAGTTTCAGGTAAAACGTATTAATGAAAATAAACGCTCCTGAAAGGAAGATAAACAAGGCGATGATGTCGAGAATACTCACTTCCGTGTAATTTAAAGGATGATTTTACGCAATATTAATTTCTAAAACTAACAGTACGAATTTTATACAAGCGTTTGAGAGTATTTTTTAGTGATTGAGCCGATTACATGAATACATCACGCGATTGTTCAATACTTTATAATTTGGTACTTCTTTTAGTACCGAACCTGACGAACAGGTCTTTATGGTGGGTTATACCTTTACTAAAAGGCTGATTTACAGGTACGAAGATAACTTTTTTTATATTTTTTAGCAAAAAATTGATATCAGTGAAAAAGTCTATAAATGAGAAGCTTAAAAAGCTCAATGCTGAAACCGAGAAGATCTATGCTTCGCTGGATGAGATTTCGGAGGAAAAATTGAAAGATCCAAGCTATGGTTGGAGCTTGATTCAGGTGCTTTCGCATCTAAACGACGCTGAAACAGCTTCTTTGAAATACATGCAAAAAAAGGTGCAGGCAGGTGATAAAATGGCTAATTCCGGACCTGTTAATGCCTTTCGAATGTGGATTTGCAATGGGACTTTGAAAAGCTCACTTAAATGGAAAGCGCCCTCATATATAGCTAAGCCGCCTAGTTATGAGTATGACGAGATTAAAACGAAATGGGGGAAAACGCGAGATTCGATTCAGCAGTTTGTAGACGATTATCCAGACAAGTGGCTAAATAAATTGGTATATAAGCATCCGATTGGTGGTAGACAAAACCTGGAACGCGCGGTGGATTCATTCGTATATCACCAGATACACCACATCCATCAAATCAAACGTATCAAAAAACAACTTGGGGTATAAATGCTTGAAATAAAATCACTAAAGCATTCCTATGACGGAGAAAAGCTGATAGACTATCCGGACTGGACTGTTGAAAAAGGTAATCACGCCATTATTCTTGGTAATTCGGGTAGTGGAAAGACGACGCTACTACACCTAATAGGCGGACTGATGCCCCCTAAGCAAGGAGATATTTTCATTTCCGGAGAAAATCTAAGTGAAAAACGAAATGCTAAATTGGATCGATTTCGAGGCGAAAATATTGGCATCGTGTTCCAAAAGGCACATCTTGTTCGATCGCTTAGTGTAAAGGAGAACCTTTCGTTGTCTCAGTATTTGGGACAAAAAAAGACAGATAGTTCGCGAGTTCGCGAGGTACTTACCCATTTGGCAATTGAGGATTTAGCTGATAGAAAAGTACATCAAATAAGTCAGGGGCAGGCGCAAAGAGTATCTATCGCAAGGGCGGTAATCAATTCTCCAAAGCTCTTGTTGGCTGATGAACCGACGGCAAGTCTGGATGATGAAAATTGTAAAAAAGTAATCGACCTCCTTAAATCCGAGGCTGAAGAATCTGGGGCAACCCTTGTAGTAGCAACGCATGACCATCGTGTGAAAAGTGAATTTCAAAACCAGCTAGTCTTATGAATTTATTTTCACTCAGCATAAAAAATGTATTTGCCAAGCCGCTGAGCTCATTATTGAGTATTCTCCTGTTTGGTTTTGGGGTAGCAATTATCGTATCGATTCTGCTGACTAGCTCTTTTCTCAAAAATGAAATAAGTAAGAATGCCCAAGGCATTGATTTGGTTGTTGGAGCTAAAGGAAGCCCATTGCAGATCATTCTAGCAAGTATTTTCCATATTGACTTCCCTACGGGTAATATTTCATTGGAGGATGCAGATAACCTTACAAAAAATCGATTTATCCAGTCAGCTATACCGCTTTCGTTGGGCGATAGTTACAAAGGGTATCGCATCGTTGGTACTTCTTCTGCTTATCCTGATTTGTACAAGGCGACACTCGCAGAAGGCGAATGGTTTGGTGACGAAATGACTGCTGCCGTTGGAGCGACAGTAGCTAAGAATCTGGGGATCTCAATTGGCGATGAGCTAGAAAGTGCTCATGGACTTTCTGAGGGCGGAGGAGGACATGAAGAGCACCCTTTCAAAGTAGTTGGGATCATGGAATCAACAGGTTCTGTTGTGGATCAATTGATTTTAGTGTCTGTACAAAGTGTTTGGGAAGTGCACGCAAGTCATGAAGAACATGATCATGATGAGGATAGCGATATGCATGACATGGTTGAGCTGAAGAAGCTAGGTATTTCGGTTACCAAAGAGCAGCTTGCCAATGAGGACATCACTTCGATGTTGTTGAAATATCGCTCACCGATGGCCGCAGTGCAGTTGCCAAGAATTGTGAATGGTACTAGCAATTTGCAAGCAGCCTCTCCACCATATGAAACAGCCAGATTGTTCAACATTATAGGAGTAGGTGTTGATGTAGTCAACGTTTTAGGATTAATCATCATTATTCTTAGCGCTACAAGCGTTTTTATCGCATTGATCAATTCTCTGAAAGAGCGAAAATATGAGTTGGCTATCATGCGATCGATGGGCGCCAGTCAAGCTAAAATCTTTATGTTGATCTTGACAGAAGGCATCGTGCTAACAATTATTGGAAGTCTTTGTGGATTCGGATTGGCGCATCTGGGATTTGGTGTTTTGGTCAATTCGATGGAACAAATTCAAACAAGCGGAATGTTTTTTGTAGAAGACGAATACTATGTGATGCTCGGAAGCTTGGCAGTAGGTATTTTTGCATCGATCATTCCGGCATTTCTTGCATATAAGTCTGACATATCGGAAACGCTTTCAAAAGCATAATTATGAAGAATCTTTTAGCAATTGTACTACTAACTGCATCAGTGGGAGCAACCGCTCAATTTGCTGATTCTAATAAGAATTGGGAGACCATGGCTGATGTGAAGTATGAAAAGTCGCAAGATGAATATGGTGAAATCTATGTTCCGAGGTTTGGCGATGATGTTCAGAAAATGAATGGCAAGACGGTCTCATTGAAGGGATTCATCATTCCGTTTGAAGGTATGTTTGAGCCAAAGCATATCATCATCTCTTCTTTGCCAATTGCTGCTTGTTTTTTCTGCGGAGGGAGTGGGCCTGAGACCGTTGCGGAGGCTTATTTGAAAGAAGAAGTGAAGTATACAGCAAAGCCTGTAACCGTAACCGGAAGACTAGAGCTAAACGATACCGACTATGATCAGCTGATGTACATTCTCAAAGATGCTGAAGTCGAAATTGATTAATAGATAATTCCATGAAATACCTAACCCTACTATTTATTGCCTTGGTTGTAGCCTGCAGCCCTTCGAAAGAAAATGAGCTAAAAACACTCAAAGATGAGGTGATGGCAATTCACGATGAAGTGATGCCTAAGATTGGCGACTTAAGAAAAGTGAGGATGGAACTCGAGTCGCTTTCTGATTCATTGATGGCTACAGATAGCACACGTGCGATGGAACTCAGTTCCCTAGCTGCTGATATCTCAGATGCTAGCGAAGGAATGATGGTTTGGATGAGAAACTATGAACCCGAGTTTGAAGGAACAGAAGAAGAAATAAAAGCCTATTTGGAAGGGCAGAAAGTATCTATCCAAAAGGTGAAAGAAGACATGCTTGAATCTATGGAGAGCGGAGCGAAGGCATTGGGACAATAGCCAATGTGCCTATTTGCGACAAAGCCTGATTGAAAAATCTAAGCGTAGCATTTGCTACGCTTTTTTTGATTTCATTGGTACTACGAATGGAGTTTTACTTCCGTCATTCGAATCTCACCCGCTTCTTTTAACCTTCATATTGTCATCGCAATCGGTTGCGTGGAAAAATGCTGTTTTAGGCCGTTTAGAGCCATATAGGCAATAAATTTGATGTCTATGAAAAACAGCATTCTCACCCTTACCCTCTGTGTTTTGTCTCTTAGCACATTCGCTCAATTGTCCATCACTTTTGAAGTCAACCTGAGCCATCAAATCAAAGAAGGCAACTTCGATCGTAATACGGAGACAGTGGATGTTGCGGGCACCTTTAATGGATGGGGGTCCACACTAAATCAGCTGCAAGACCCTGATGCAGACAGCATCTATACCGCGACGATTTCTGGGTTTACTGCCGGATCATCCATAGAGTTTAAGTTTCGATTCAATGCGGCATGGGATGGCAGAGAGGAATTCCCTGGAGGTGGAAGCAACCGCTCACATACTGTAGGAGCCTCCAATGAGACAATATCTTTTTGGTACAACGATGAAGAACCACCAACCGGACCTGCCATTGCCGGGATATCGGCTTCATCAACATTCACATTTGTAGGTGGCAATATCCTATTCTCTGAAGATGTTGATGGGCTAGTTGAAAATTACGAATGGACCTTTGAGGGAGGCACGCCATCCACTTCTACTAGTTCCTCTGTTTCGGTAAGCTACGACACTCCTGGAACCTATGATGTGACCTTGCGTGTATCGAATTCATTCTCAGAAGACGAAATGGTGCTGACTGATTTTATTGAAGTAGGAGAAAAAAGCACCAGTGACCTGGAGTGGTGGAATGAGGCCACCTTTTATGAGATTTTTGTCCGAAGCTTTTACGATAGCGATGGAGATGGAATTGGAGATTTTCAAGGCATTGTAGAGAAGCTGGATTACCTCAACGACGGAGATCCAAATACCACTTCTGATTTAGGTATCACTGGCATTTGGCTGATGCCTATCCATAACTCACCTAGCTATCATGGATATGACGTGACAGATTATCGATCCATCAATCCGGACTATGGGACAATGGAAGATTTTAAGTTTTTCGTAGAGGAGGCCCATAAACGTGGAATAAAAGTGATCATTGACCTGGTTTTGAACCACAGCTCTACACAAATTGACTGGTTTCAGGATGCGGTGTCTTCCACTTCTTCTGATAAACGGAACTGGTACCGGTGGACCACCAGTCAACCCAATTACTCGGGTCCTTGGGGGCAGACAGTTTGGCACGGATCTAACAATGGGTATTACTATGGACTGTTTTGGGGAGGGATGCCCGATCTCAACTATGAAGAGCCGGAGGTGGTAGAGGAGATGAATGACATCACACGTTTTTGGTTGGAAGATGTCGGAATAGATGGATATCGACTGGATGCTGTAAAGTACATCAAAGAAGATGGGAGTGATCTGGAGGATCTGGCTTCCACCCATGCATTTTGGCGTGATTGGGTGGCTGTGACGAAAGAGTCAAATCCAGATGCGCTGTCTGTTGGTGAGGCATGGACGAGCACAGAAAAGATTGTTCCTTATGTGGTAAATGAAGGCCTTGATTTCTGCTTTGATTTTGATCTAGGCAGTGCCATTATCAATGGAGTAAAGTCACAAAGTGCTACTGGCATGGCATTACAAATCAGCAAGGTGATAAATAGCTATCCCTATTACCAGTTTGGCACGTTCACCACGAACCATGACATGAACAGGCTAATGGATGAGTTGTCCAATGATCAAGATCGGGTGAAGTTAGCAGCCGCTATCTACCTGACATTGCCGGGAGTGCCATTTGTATACTATGGAGAAGAAATAGGCATGACCGGAAGGAAGCCTGATGAAAATATCCGGAGGCCGATGGCGTGGAATGATGAGGAAAATGCAGGCTTCTCCTCACAAAATCCATGGAACCAACCCTCAAGCAACTATGAAACCAATAACGTGGCATCTGAGCAGGAAGATGGAAGCTCGTTGTTTCAATGGTATCGTAAGCTGATTCAGCTTAGGTCAAAAACGGAAGCCTTGCAGACAGGAGATTATGAATTAATTTCCAGTTCCTCTTCTGTACTCGCGTTTAAACGCGCTACCGATGAAAATCAGTTATATACACTCGTTAATTTATCTGGATCAAGCCAGGAGCTGGTTTTAGATATTAGTGATTTGATCAAAGTAGGAGCTGAGCCTGCGCTTGTAAATGTGATGGGCACCGAACGAATTGATGTGTTAAATAAAGACGAGGTTACTGTTTCCATTCCTGCCGAAACAGCTATGGTGTTGACCATGGGTAATCTGACTTTGGGTTCGACGGAGAAAGTGGAGCACTTGGTTTATCCCAACCCGTTTGCAGATGAGATACGTATACAATCAATTGATAAAGCCAACTATCGCATTATAGATTTAAAAGGCAAGTTGATTCAGGAAGGAGCAGTTTTGAGTGCGGATAGCATCAATACGCAGACCTTGAAGAAAGGTGTTTATTTTCTGGAGATCCAAATCGCAAAACGACGGATAGTAAAGAAGATCTTTAAGAGGTGAGTCGAAAAGACTCCGTTCTAAGCACTAGGCGTAGGATTCCCTGCGCCTTTATTTATTTAGCCGTTTAGTGGAGTTAACGTCAATTAAAAATTGACATGATATAAAAAGGCGTAGCTACAACCTACGCCTAGTGCCAATAGTAAATAAGATCTTCAAGAAGTGAGTTGAGTAGGATTCCCTACGCCTTTATATATTTAGCCGTTTAGTGGAGTTAACGTTAAATAAAAATTTTCCAGCTCTTTTCACAAATACCCAAAATAGGGTATATGTAATTCTGAAAATTCCATTTATACTTGCTGCATTATCATTTGATAATTCTATCACCGCCTTTTGCACCAAGAACGTATCGTTGGCCCCAGCCATAAACTGGAAAAATTGTATCAATCTAATTTGAAATAGGAATGCGTATGCACGTTAATATTAAGAATGCAAATAAGCTCTCTATCGGTAGAATTGTGATTATCCTTCAGATAATTTCAATTATATCTCTGAAAGCTCAAGATCCTCATGTCCCCACTATTTTACCTCCAACTCCAGAAGCATATTCTATTACTCGATTTATAGATATGCCAAATGACTATTTCACTGGTAGATTCAGTAAGAATATCCCCATATATGAAGTTAAAGAAGGTGATTTGAGTTTGCCAATATCGCTTTCATATTCTACTGGTGGATTTAAAGTACAAGAAGATGCTGGATGGGTTGGCCTGGGTTGGAACCTCAATGCTGGAGGAGTAATTGCGAGAACTGTTATGGGAGGAGCGGATGACTGGGAAGGAAATCCTTTGGGAGGTCGAGGGTTTTTAGAAATGCTTAGGCAATATGACACTGTAGCAGAACCATATGGTGGTATATATGAATACTTGGTAAATGGTCCAAATGATACTCAAAGATTTAACCTTCTGCAATTAATTGCGCAAGGCTGCTATGATTCGCAACCAGATCTTTTCTCCTTTAATTTTAATGGAATTTCTGGCACATTTAATTTCAATTGGGAGTCACATGAAGCTTATGATTCTTCAAATCCAACTCCATTAGTTACGATTGATTCTAAATATGATCTTAAGGTTGAGGCTCATTGGTCAGATCCAGTAAATAATAAAGGATTTGTAAATGGATGGACAATTATTGCTCCTGATGGATTTACCTACAAGTTTGAGGCAATTGAAAGTACTGAAATCGTCTCAACATCAGTATCTGGATGTTTCTTTGGAAGTAACCAAAATTATAATTCAGCATGGTATTTAACAGAAATTTCCAATGTCTTTGGAGGGCGAAAAATATACATTGATTATCAATCATACACACATAATAATCGAAATATTGCTCTTTCGCATAGTAAGACATATACCTTGGGTGGTAGCTCTTCGAATTGGTGTGGCTTAAGTAGTCCTTCAATCAATAAAAATTCTGCTAATACTAATATTTATGGGGTAAGACCCAGTAGAATCTATTCTAGTCACTCAAACATAGAAGTAAGCTTTGGGAATAATCCTGATAAACTTGAGGAGATCTTAATAAAAGAAGGATCGATTGAGAAATTCAAATGGGATCTTACTATTTCAGATAATTTAGATGCGATTTCCCAAGTTGGAGGTAATCAAACTAATAATTCTTATTCATTTGAGTATCATCCAAACAATTATAGTTGGGATGCTATAACGGATCATTGGGGTTATGCCAACGACGGGGGAGCCAGTGGAAGTGGACAAATTCCATCTCATACTGTCTTGGACTACAATGGAAATAAGTTGACATATAGTGGAGGTGTTTCAAAAAACCCAAGCTATTCAGGATCTGTTGCGGGCGCAATGAAAAAAATCATATATCCAACAGGTGGTTCTGAGATCATTGAATATGAGTTAAACAAGATAGGTTATGTAGGCTATGAGCTGACTAATAATCACGTTTTCGATAATTCAATTACACAGGCTGATCTGGAAAATATTTCATTAATCGAGATTGATGAATATGCAACTGAAGCTATTAGTATTTATGGAATTTCGATTGGTCAGCAAAATCAAAGTGGAGGAAGTTGTTCATCTACGGTTGGAGATATTGTTAATGAATAC
Organism: uncultured Roseivirgaceae bacterium; assembly: GCA_964634415.1. GTDB lineage: Bacteria > Bacteroidota > Bacteroidia > Cytophagales > Cyclobacteriaceae > Ekhidna. The sequence goes on from CAZWLS010000089.1 coordinate 9,194, forward strand.
CCATTTTCTGTATTAGCTTCTCCAGATAATCCATCTGATTCCATTTTAGTTACAATTATTCCTGATATAGAATATTATGTTGAGGACGGTGATCCATATTTCGGTGGTGGATTTGCTCCAAAAGTAGAAATATTAGATTCTCAAGGTTCAGTGATTCAAACTTTGTCTGAACAAGATGATAATGAAACACGATACTTTGAATTGGTAACAGGCAATTACAAAATGCGGACGACTGCACGATTTAAAGATTGTAATGGAAATTATGATAAAGCCTCAGCCACTTTGAGTTATGAAAACTATACAGGCAACACTCTATATGAAAAACCTGTTGGCGGTGTTAGAATAAAATCTATAGAAAAACTGGATGAAAATGATAACGTATTGCTTAAACAGTCATACTCATATCAAAGAGAAGATGGTTATTCTTCAGGAGTATTGTCGAGCAACCCAACATATGTAAACTATTACTATTATTATGTTGATACTGGTGGAACTGGCGAGGCTTACTGCTATGGAGCCACAGCAAGTAACTCACCAACATTTTCAGGAAGGCATCATGGATATTCTCGTGTTACTGTTACTAATGACGATGGGAATATGGGTAAGACCATTTATCAGTTTTTAGTAAAGCCGGATGACGTATTTAAAACTACTCCCTATCAATCACCGAATAGCAACAACGGTCTGAATGGATTACTTATTAAAAAAGAAGTTCTCAATTCTTCGAACGTAGCTATTTATGAAGAAAATATGGAATATGGATACAATGAGGAGAAGACAAATGCATTTAAAGTGAACTTTCAAGGGGGAATCCAATTTCATGATTATAAATTCGATATTGGCACATATCGAGTTAATAATGATCATGCTTCTCCTGTTAGTGTTATTAAGAAGTTTCTCGATTCAGGTCTTGAGACAAAAGAAGAAACTCATTATGATTCAAACATTAGAAAAGTTACTTCCACAGTAACTCACTCATCTGATGAGATCATCAAGCAGCAAAATTTTTATGTTGAGGATTATCCGGTCAAAACCCTTGCAATCCAAAATCTGGAAGATAACCATCAAACGGGCATTCCTATTGAAACTGTAACCACTATCTCAGATGGGTCTCAGGAATTTATTAGAAGTGGTATATATAGAGCATTTGAAGGAGGTGTACTTGATGAGGTTTATGTCTTAAATACCTCATCAGATTTACTTTCATCACAATTTAACTACAGTGTTAATAATTCAGGACAGATGAGCAGTAATTATGAATCACTTCCTGAAGTACAAATCAACTATGATAGTAATGGAAATATTGTGAGTGTTGATAAACGAGGAGATATTACTGTTCATGTTTGGGGATATGGAAGAACTTATCCAGTTATATCCTTGAAAAATGCTTCTGAGTCGCAAGTAAACTCAATCCTTACCGCATCTGATAATTCGATGCTTGATAACACTCCTTCAAAATCGCAGCTAGTCGAACTAAGAAATCGGCTAGCTAATCAATTACCTGATGCAATTGTAAATGGATATGTATATGATGAAGTTTTTGGAGTAACCACTACAATAGACCAAAACGGATTAGAAACAAATTATGAATATGATGGGTTGGGAAGACTAATTTTTGTGAGAGATCATAACGGAAATCTATTAAAGCAAATAACCTATCAAATTAAAAACTAGAGGAATATGGAAACTAATATCAACAACTATATAAGAGAAATTCTTCTTTTGGTCTCTGTGCTTTTCATAGTTAGTGCCGAAGCTCAGGATTGCATTATGGTAGAAACGGGTACCTATACAGGTGAAACTGCTAAAGGGTCGTTAGACGTTTACGGGTCAGTTTCATCTGTTGCGTTTACAAAAATCTCCGATGATCAATTGAAGATTTCCGATTTCTCCGCTGGTTTCTTTTCAAATTTTGACAGACCAGCAGTTGAAGTTACACTTAATGTCAACTGCGATGGTAGCATCGATCCCATAACAATCAATACCGAAGTAGGTGAGGCAACCATAACCGGAGGTCTTTATACCAACTCTGAATTAAGGCTCGATTGGGAGATTCCATTTAATGACCTAGTTGAAGAATCTATTTTCACCAAAAACTAACCTACCGATGTTCAAAACAATTTCAATTTACATCACAATAGCGCTTGGCTTGTTTTTGAGTGGAAGTGCATTTTCGAATGAAGTGACTGGTCCAACACAGGTACTCGTGGATGAAGTACATACTTATAAGTTGGATAACGAAACCGAGTTCTTTTATCTAATTCATACCTGGGAAGTGATTGGAGGCACAGTGTTAAGTACCTGGGAATCAGGTTATGATTATTTCGTAAGTGTCAGATGGGACAATGCCGGGCTTGGTACAGTGAATTTTAATTACGGAACTATCGCAGTATTGTCATTAGACGTGTCAGTCTATAGCTGCGCAGCTCCTACTGCCGGGATAATCGGAAATGACCAAACAATATGTTACAACCAAACTCCGTCTACAATATCCAGTATAACTCCTGGTGGAGGTGGAGACGGAAATATTATTTATAAATGGCAATACAAAGATGTTGGAGATAATAGCTGGACCAACATTAGTAATTCAAATGTGGCATCATTTACGCCAACGCATCATTTAACTAGTGATAGATACTATCGAAGACGTGCAAGATCATGCGATCAAAATAGGTATACACAGCCAGTCCTCATTACCGTTTTAGATGACCTGTATGCAGGAAATATTACTGATGTATCGCAGACCTTGGATTATAATGAAGATGCTCCTCCAATGTATGCTATAGATCTACCAATTGGAGGAACCGGTACAGGTTATACCTATCAATGGCAATCAAAGTCTGCAGGAGGAAACTGGGAAAATATAGCAGGAGCTACTTCAAATTCATATGACCCAGGCAATATTATTGGATCTGTAGAATTTCGGAAAGCTACCATTATTGAATGTCAAACAGCATATTCCAACGTTGTTACTTTTAATGTTTATCCACCGGTAATTAGTTCTTCTAGTGGCACATCACTTGTAGTGAATTCAGAGTTATCTGTTCCAAACATTAATGGATTAACATACCAATGGTCTAAGGATGGGAAAATATTGACAGATGAAACGTCTAATACTCTAAAGGTATACTTTGCAGGATTTTATGAAGTAACAATTGATGGTCCTGATAGCCAATCAATCACATCTTCGATAGAACTTATTGATGAGGCTGTTAATCAAAATGAAAATTTTGTAAAAGTAAGGGTGTTTAGAAGCCCAGTTTTAAATAATTCTGATCTCTCTAAACCTGAAGATGTAGCTGATCAATACACCTATTATGATGGTTTAGGAAGAACTTTGCAAGTTATTCAAGTAGGCAATTCTCCTGAATTTGAAGATGTCATCACCCCGGCTGAATACAACAAGTATGGACTATTAACAAAGGAATTTCGTCCTTATGTTGAAGGAAAGGGAGGGACAAATAGAGCAAATGCATTAAATCAGGTCAATTACAACTCCTCTGATCATTTTGGTTACTATAGCTCTAGCATTCATGCTAATGAAGGAAAGGCATATTCAGAAGTTGAGTATGAAGATAGTCCATTGCGAAGGGTAATTAAGAAAGGAGGGTATGGAGATTCTTGGGATGTTAATAGCAATAACTCCATCACTTTTTCCTACGCCACAAATGAAGTATCGGATGGAGTTCGATCTTTTGATTTATCTACTTTGCTTTCTGGTGTTGTACAGTACTATGATCCAAGTCATCTGTATAAAAATTCCACAACTGATGAAGACGGTAACATTACCATAGAGTTTAGCAGTAAGGAAGGTAAGACGATATTAAAACGATCACAAGTAGACGCTACCAATTGGGCTGAAACGTATTACATCTATGACATTTA
>CAZWLS010000090.1:0-13012 GCA_964634415.1 uncultured Roseivirgaceae bacterium
TTCACTCCACAGGGCTATGATTCAACAAAAAGAGACTATCCCGTTCTCTATGTGCTAGATGGACAAAGATGGTTTTTACAGGCTGTAAGCTATCAAAGGATCTTTCATGAATATAGCTACACTCCAGACTTTATTGTTGTGGGAATAAATACGGAAGATTCTGGTCGTTATGGATTCTTTAGAGATACGGAAAAACTCTCACGGCTAATTGAAAAAGACATCGTTCCCTTTATCGAAGAGAGCTTTAGAACTACTGAAGAGCGATTTCTATTTGGCTGGCAATTTGCCGGTGCTTTTGCTTTAAAAGTACTAAGCAATCAAGCCGAATTATTTGATGCTGTATTCGTTGCTAGTCCTATCCCAATAGATCAAAATGATAACTGGGATTTTTCCGAACCAAGAACATTACTTATTACAACCAGTGAAACAGAAAACGCTGTCAATGAAGGGGTAAAAAAGTTTACAGATAAACTTCAAGGCAACTCGTCTTCATTGAGGTGGATACATAAGGTAAGTAAGCTTGAATCTATTTCATCATTTGGCCATCGCACTACTCCATTAAGTGCGCTTTATTATGGATTAAGGTTCTATTTCGATGATTATACCCTGCTAGAATTTGATCACATTGAAGATTTTTATTCTACAGGAGGTCATGATTATGTAAAAGAATATTATGTAAATAGAGGAAAAAAATATGGCTTACCAGAGGAGGTTCCTATTGAAGGAATGTTTTTTCTGCTAAGGATGGGCCTAGATGAAAATGACTATTCCTCTTTCAAAAAGTTCATGAGCGAATTCATCGAAAAGGGTGTATTAGCTGATACGAATTTAGGTTGGGGTGCTAGATACGCTGAGTTCAGTCTTCAAAATGAAGACCATGCATTGGCCAGATCTATTTATCAAACATTAAGTGACCGATTCCCAGACAATGCACTTCCCATTCACGGTTTGGGCAAAGTTTTATTGGCTCAGAATGATAAAAAAGAGGCAAGAAGAAAGTTTGAGCTCGCAGTTGAAATTGCGAAGAAATCAAATGATCGAAGGCTTGCAGAATACCAAAAAGATTTAGATGCAATCAAGAGATAGCTAACTTTCTCTTTTTAGTTAATAAATCAACTAATCCAATTGCTCCAATAACTACTAGTGCTGGTATTAAAGGTACGAAGAACCTCCCATCCCAATCTGCCCATGTGCTACTAATCACTAATGCGTGTATAACAAAATAGACGATTGATGCTTGAGCAAAGTAGTTTGAAATAAGCTGCTTTCGGATTGCCTTTAAACTGAAAAAATAGAGCGGCCATAGCATCAAAGCCATTGCTATATTGTGAGACCATGACCAATAAGGTCGGATATGAGTTACGAACATGACCATCTTCCCAAAAAACAGCTTAGAGAAATAAATAGGGTTTCCAATTACAAACGATCCCATCTGTTGAATAAGTGGTAATTCCTCAGAAGGTTTATAGAGTTCTTCTGGTATATCTACAGTCATCCAGTCATGATGAGGGTGTGTTGGGAACTCATGCATTGCGAATATGATATCTCCATTCTCGTAAATCAGCATGACTCTATGCGAACTAATCATCGTATTCGCCAATACAACCAACACGCATGTAGTAATAGCTAAAGATGCAAATTTCAAAATTACTCTTGGAGGTTTCCAAAGCCATTTCCAAACAAAAGGAAAGCATAATGCAATCAAAAGAGCTGGTGATGTCGGCTTTGAAAAAAAGCTGATTAGTATAAAAATCAATGTTGTTCCATAAATCCATTTCTTCTTTTCTTGCGCAGATCTGACGATCCAGTAAAACGTAATACTTAGAACACTACAATAAAAAGATTCTGTTAGCACGTATGAATGCCAGTTAAGATTATCAGGGAAAAAGATAAATATCAAAGAAGCTACAAAAGCTGTTATATCATTTTCTGTCAATCTTTTAGTAGTCCAGAAAATTGAAAGCATTGCAAAATATCCTAGAATATATTGAGCCAAAATAATCGCTCCGTAATCTTGTGAGACTATCTTGATAAACGCCACAAAAAAAACATAGCTTATGTACCAAAAATTTAACGGATCGAAATAAAAGCCATTTGAAAGATTATCCGCGTATCCCAAAAAACGAGGAGAGTCATTCATGATCTTGACATCATATTTGTGATATAGATACAGGCTTACCACAAAATACAATAAGGTTGCAATTGTATAAAGTCTGCCATTTAACCTATTGATCATTGGTTTCTTGTGCTTTAAATGAGATTGCAAATTAATCTTATGAATGCTAATTGTTCCTGCACTTAATGTTGTTCTTATTCTCAACTAACCTTCATTACGATTTGGCAAGCTTTTCGCTGCGAGTTCATTAACAACCTAAACCTTAATTATGAGAAGAATTTACCAGCTTACTCTTTTATTATTAATTCCGTTATCTGCGTATTCACAAAAATCCATTTACGGTACGGTATTAGACAAGGAAACCAAAGAACCTATTGCATATGCTCATATTTTTCTAAACGATAGTAGTGCGGGAACTTTTTCAGATCTCGATGGGAGTTTCTTTTTCAAAAAAGATGAGCAAAGTAGAGCTAACGAATTAATTATTACTCATGTTAGCTACGAGCTTACAAGTGTGGAGCTTGGCGACGATGCATTGGGTGAAATTTTAATTGCGCCAAAAAATGATCAGTTAAAAGATGTTCAAGTAAGTGGAGAGGTAGATAGTAAATGGCAAAAAAAGTATGACCAGTTCAAGGAAGAGCTTTTCGGCACTACTCCTTTTGCAGAACGATGCAAAATCCTAAATCCGTGGGTGATAGACTTTAGCAAGAAGCAAGGCAGCTTCCTAGCAACCGCCAACGAACCTATCGAAATTGCCAATGACGCACTAGGTTATAGAATAAGCTTTAAACTGGACTTTTTTACAATTAGAAATAGAGTAGTAACGATAAAGGGTGTACCGATAAATGTGAGGGACAACTCTGCAAGTGAAGAGCAATTACTAGAATTTGAAAGAAACAGGAGAATCGCTTTCGAAGGTTCGATTTATCACTTTGCACAAAGTGTTGCAAACAATTCATTGGAAGAAAATGGATATGAAGTTTTTATTGCAGGTGATGAACTTGTTCAGGTGGCTGTCGACAGAAAAAGTTCTACTAAATGGAAAGTCAACTCAATAGACCGCATAGTCAACAAGAAAAGCGAATATGCAGAATTTGATTTTGATGAATATCTGCAAATTGTCTATAGAAGTCCGATTACAAACAACTCCGAATTATCATGGATAAAAAAAGAAGGACATGTTTTTATCTCAGAGAATGGGCTTGTAGGAAATTTAGACAGTCTAAAATTATTTGGCTCATTCGCGAATGATCGCTTAGCTAACTACCTCACATTCGATCAAATAAAATCTTACTATAAAAAACAGGTAAAGAGTAATTCCTTAGCCGGCCAGATAAAATCACACTTCCCCAACGCTGGTAAATCTGAAGAACTTTACATACACACTGACAGAGAAGTTTACTTTCCTGGAGAGGATATCTGGCTCAAAGGCTATCTCCATTCAGAGGATTCAGCCTCTTCAAAAAAGTTGTTTCTTGAATTGGCCGGGATTGATAGCTCAATCGTAAAAACGATACTTCCTATTCAAGGAAATAGTACATCAGGCTATCTTAAGATCCCTGAGAATATTTCTCCAGGTACTTTCATGGTTTTAGGATATACGGATCAAGATATAAATAGCAATCAAAATCATTTCAAAAAGCCAATTCAAATAGGTTACTGGGATAAAGCCAATCCCAAATCTTCGAAAAAAGAAATAAAAATCTATCCAGAAGGAGGCAGTCTTGTTTCGGAAATCATAAACAATGTCGCCTTTGTCATAAAGGATGAAAATGGAGTTCCTTTTAATGGAGCAGTAGATCTATATGAAGAATCAAATAAATTGATGTCAGTAAAATCGGAATGGAATGGCAGAGGAGTTTTTAAAATTATTCCAAAACAAAAAACTAAGTATAGTCTAAGAGCAGATGATAAAAATATTGTTCCATTAAACTTTACTTGTAGTGATCAGGAGATAGGAATGATTGCACAAGATTTGGACTCTATTTTTAGAGTAAACATTCAATCAAACCGAGTGATCAAGGATACCGTCTATGTGACCACTTCCAATAAGAATAACCTGCTATCAATCTATCCGGTGTATTTGTATAAAACGCATCAGCTATTAATCCCCAAAAAACAACTAGAGGATGGGGTAAATACAATCACAATATTTGACGAAAAAATCAGACCTGTTTCTGAAAGGGTGGTCTATGTACAGCCTCAACTGGTAGACCTAGAACTTGAAATTAAATCGAAAGACTACTTATCTAAAGTAATGATAAAGGGAACAGATTCGATAAAAGATGCCTCTATGTCAGCGATCGATCTTAGTAGGGCAAATGATCAGGGTAGCGAAAGTATATTGGTCAATAAATATCTGCGACCAGAAATTAGCGGGTGGATAGAAAATAGCGATGCGCTATTCAACCAAGCGGAATCAAAGCATTTTGACCTGGTAATGCTGACAAATGGATGGAGGAAGTATTCAACAAATTTAGTTGAGCCTGTCGACTCCACTACATCTATTTCCCAATCCGGATTTTCACTAATCGGTTCTGTAATTTTCAAAAACCCAAATAAGGCAACAACTGGTGATATTTTCTTGATAAATCAAAATTCAAAGAGCGCGATGAAATTCAACTCGGTAGATGAAAATGGGAATTTCTTTTTCAAGGACATTCATTATACAGATTCATCAAGTTTATACTTTGCTTTTGACAAAAAATTTGCCAAAAATGTAAAAGGTATTGAACTCTCAGCTAATCATAACTGGAAATACCAGGAAGGTATTTCATTTGATTTCGAGTACCATGAAGAATTGTCAAACGAAAGAAGAAAGATTGATTTCGAAAATAGGTTAAGCTCTCAAAAATCATTTGATACTTCCGAGGCCACAGAACTGGAAGAAGTAGTTGTGTTTGGTAAGGAAGGAAGCTCATTAAAAAAGAGGAGATACGCTGTTACAAGTGCCGAGGTTTTATCATTCAAAGAAAAGCCCATTACTGGATATGGTAGAAATACCTATACTACGATAGACCAAATCAAGTCAGTAAAAACGATCTACTTCTATGAGGTCGGCAGAGCCATTATTCGAGATGTAAAGCTTATAAATACCGAGGTCCCAGACAGTCAAAGAAATGAAATAGACTTATATGTCGATAACTCATTTACAGATCCTCTAATGCTGCTCTACTTAGATCCCGCAAATTTTGAGAGAATCGAGTTTGTAAGAACATATAGTAAGAATGGTGCGCTCTTCATTTATACGAGAGATACCCCTATTAAACCTCCTCGGAAACAAGTATTCGAGAAAAAATTGAAAGGCTATCAAGCAAAAAAAGAATTTTTTGAAGAAAAGCTACTTCAACCACCATCTCGTCATACAGCAACTATTCATTGGGACCCACATATAACCAGTCAAAAAAGATCTATTTCATTTTCTGCTCCAACCGAAATGAAGCCTGTAAAAGTTATTGTTGAAGGGTTTACCTTAGACGATAAGCCATTCCGATTAATCCAGACTTATACAAGCAATTAGTATCTTAAGTAATATGAAAACTCAGTACATCAAACTTCTTAAGAAACAGGTCAGCAAACTTGAAGATGATAGTTTCGAACTAGAAGCATGGAAAACTAGCTCAATTACAGTAATAGAGCGAATATTTGGTAAAGAAGATCTTCGTGCTAAGAAGATTGAAGAGCTTAAAATTGATTATAGCAGTTGGGCTCTTCGTGACTCAAATTCTAACTACAAGCCTGTGGAAATAGCAAAGCTCAAGGGGAAAGAAATTTTAACTACAGCTATTGATGAAATCGAATTATTTGGAGCTCCGGAAAACCATTCAATGGACGTACTTGGAAAAGATTTTGCAATAAAATTACAAAATATGAATTCGCAAGAACGCAAAAAGCACTTCAACGAAATGAAAAAAGGTGAGCTTGTTGATTTACTTATTCGACTTATAGAATGAGGAGAGTTTGTCTTACAATAGTCACACTAACATTAATATCATGTTCTGAAAGTCCTGAGCTCAATGGTTTATGGGCTTTAAAAGAAGTGAGCGTCGATATGATCCCAAGAGATTCAAAACCTCTTTATATTCATTTTACTCCTGATGGTAATTTTTCGGTTTCCAGAGCTGAAGGTGATTTAGTTGGCCTTTATCAACTAAATGGAAATAACCTATCTTTTGAAAGCGTAGACCAAAAATGGTTTAGCACTAAATGGTCAGCCAATATTTATCAAGAAGAACTTGTATTAAAAGGTCTAGAATACGGATTTAGGACAACTGAACTAAGGTTCTCTAAAGCAGAAAAATTCCCAACATTTGATGGGTTTATTGAAGAAATAAATGGAAAATGGGAACTTTATAAAATTGATAATAAGAACAATTCTGAAAGTATTAAAAACACTCATTTTATCATTGATGAAGATACATACAGTATCATTTCGAAAAATCGCACTCTTGAGCAAGGAGCAGTGCTAATTGACTCTAGACACGAAAAAATAAGCTTTGAAAACGAAGAAACAACCTGGAATGTACGTTTTGTTTGGAGCGAACTTAGACTAGACAATAATGAACTGAACATTACCTATAGGCTAAGAAGAATCAATGATTAGTTTTTGAAAAAAAAATGCAAAACATTGAGTGGCTTATATAACGCCACTGGGAAGCTCTTTGATCAATGCTTAAAGTGTCTGGTGCCAGTCATCACCATAGCCAGACCATTTTCATCACAATAGTCAATAGATAGTTGATCTTTGATAGAACCTCCTGGTTGAATTACAACGGTTATTCCTGCTTTATGCGCAATTTCAACACAATCTGGAAAAGGGAAAAATGCATCAGATGCCATTACCGCACCATTTAAGTCAAAACCAAATTGACCTGCCTTTTCAATGGCCTGATTTAATGCGTCAACTCTGGAAGTCTGACCTACACCACTCGCAAGCAGCTGACCATTTTTAGCCAAAACAATTGTATTCGACTTAGATTGCTTACAAACTTTCGAAGCAAAGATTAAATCGTCCACTTCCTCTGCTGTTGGGGCCTTCTTAGTTTTTACCTCTAAATCAGTTTTGCTTTCTGATTTTAAATCATAGTCCTGAACAATGGCTCCGTTTAAAAGACTCTTAAATTGAGTCTTCTGATGCCATGGCTTCTTTTGAACAAGAAGTATTCTGTTTTTCTTCTGCTTTAAGACCTCCAGCGCCTCCTCTGTAAAAGATGGAGCTATTAGAATTTCGAAGAAAAGGCTGTTCATTTCATCGGCTGTATCCTTATCAATCTCTTTATTCGAAACCAACACACCTCCAAAAGCGGAAACTGTATCCGCAGCAAAAGCTCTCTGATACGCCTCCTTAGCGGTTGATGCGGTTGCGATACCACAAGCATTATTGTGTTTCAAGATTCCAAAAGCCGTCTCATCAAATTCAGCAATGAGTTGTACTGCAGCTTCAATATCTACCAAATTATTATATGAAATTTCTTTTCCGTGAAGCTGATCGAAGTATTCAGACAAATCCCCGTAAAATGTTCCTTTTTGGTGTGGGTTCTCCCCATATCGAAGAGTTCTTGCTGGTGATGCACTAAGTCTGAATGCCGGCACTTTTTCACCTTCATTCATCCAATTAAAAATTGCAGAATCATAGTGACTTGAAGTAGCAAATGCTTTTGCAGCGAATAACTTTCGTTCCTCTTCGGTAGTCTCCCCTCCTTGGTTATCCAGAATGTTTTGCAAATCAGAATAATATTCCATCGAGCTAATCATTACCACATCTTTGTAATTTTTAGCCCCTGCACGAATGAGTGCAATTCCACCAATATCTATTTTTTCAATAATATCCTCCTCAGAAGCTCCACTAGCTACTGTAGCTTCAAATGGATACAAATCCACAATCACTAGGTCTATTGGCGGGATCTCAAATTTTTTAGCTTCCGCTAAGTCAGACTCATTTTCTCTTCTGTGAAGAATACCTCCAAAAATTTTAGGATGTAGTGTCTTTACGCGACCACCAAAGATCGATGGATAATCAGTTAAGTTCTCTACTGGCACCACATCTACACCTTCTTCACGAATAAACTTCTCGGTTCCTCCTGTGGAATAAATGGTAACACCCAATTTATCCAAGCTATGAATTATTGGACTAAGTCCTTCTTTGTGAAACACAGAAATAAGAGCAGACTGAATCTTTTTTGTAGGCATGATTTTAAGGAGGTTTATTTCAAGGTCGGCAAAGTTACCATCGTAGATGGTATTATCAATTATGAGATTTAATATAGTCTTCGATCACTCGAGGAAAATGTTCATATTCCAAAGAGTGGATTTTCTTAGCTACTGTCTCTGGAGTATCCTCATCTTCAACTTTACATTTAGCTTGAAATAATATCTTGCCTTTATCGTATTCTTCATTGACCAAATGGATTGTAATTCCTGATTCATTCTCTTTAGAATCAATAACAGCTTTATGTACATTATTTCCATACATACCCTTGCCACCAAATTTTGGGAGCAAAGCTGGATGAATATTTATGATTCTATCAGGAAATGCCTTCACCATGTATGCTGGAATCAACCAAAGAAAGCCAGCCAAAATGAGGTAGTCAGTATCCTTAAGGGTTGACAAAAACACATCTGATTTAAATTCATCTCGAGTGAAAGTTGATGAGGGGATATTTAGCATTTTTGCTCTTTCATGAACATAAGCACCAGGTTTATTCGAAATAATATCCTTAACTCGAATAAGTTTATGATTTTCAAAGTGCTTAGCTATGTTTTCAGCGTTACTTCCGCTACCTGAGGCAAGTATTGTTAAGTGTATTTGATTGTCCACATTGCAAAATTAACTAGAACGCATCTTCAAAAACCTCAAGATTATTTTTTGCATCTATACTAACAATGTCAAATCGTAAATCTCCATTCCAGTTGATAGCAAAAATGTAATCCTCGGCGGCAGTTTTTATTCGCTCCATCTGACCTTCGGTGACAAATGACTCTGGTTCTCCAAACGCATTACTACTTCTAAATTTGACTTCCACGAAAATTAGAACTTCTTCATTTTGTAGAACAACTAGATCTATTTCAGACCGCTTGTAACGATAGTTCACTTCCAAAATTTCGCACCCAAGATTTTCGTAGTGTTGTTTGGCTATTGCTTCACCTTCAATACCTTTAGTTTTGTGATCCATAATCGACGACAAAATGCTAAATCAAAAAGTTAATGTCTGAACTTTATCCTCTGAAATTCGAAACCATCTTTAAGGAAAAACTTTGGGGTGGGCAGAAAATTAAAACCATTCTAGGAAAAGACTTTGGTTCGTTAGAAAATTGTGGTGAAACTTGGGAGCTATCCGGCGTTTCTGGAAATGTTTCGGTGGTATCAGATGGACCACTTAAAAATAAGTTGCTGTCAGATCTAGTTGAAGAGTATAGAGAAGAATTAGTAGGTAAGTCGATCTATTCTCACTATAGCAATGAGTTTCCTCTTCTAATAAAATTTATTGATGCCAATCAAGATCTGTCTGTACAAGTGCACCCTGACGATGAACTGGCAAATCAAAGGCACAACTGTCCCGGTAAATCAGAAATGTGGTACGTTATCCAATCAGATGAAGGATCTTCATTAATAAATGGGTTTTCAAAAGATACAAATAAGCAAGAGTATCTTGAGTACTTTCAATCTGGAAGAATCTTAGAGCTTCTTGAATCGGTTCAGGTTGAAAAAGGAGATGCTTATTTTTTGCCCGCGGGTCGTGTACACACTATTGGAAAAGGTTTATTCATAGCTGAAATACAACAAACATCAGATATTACTTACAGAATCTACGATTTTGATCGTGTAGATAAAGATGGAAATCAAAGAGAGTTACATACAGATCTCGCATTGGATGCATTAGATTTTACAAAGCCGACTAAAGTAAAAAGTGAGTATTCGAAAGTAAAAAATCAAGCCAATCAAGTAGTAAGTAGTAAATTCTTTACCACTAATAAATTAATTGTTGACTCCAAACTAGAAATAGATAGAAGCCAACTTGACTGCTTCAAAATCTATATTGGCATAGGTGGTAAAGGTAAAATTGCAGATGAATCTATTCAATTAGGAGAGGTCCTACTTGTTCCTGCCTCAATAAAAAATTATCAAATAGAACCAGAAGGCGAGCTTGCATTGTTAGAGACCTATATTGATGCTTCAATTGCATGACGAAAAAGACACATTTTATTCACCTTGGTCTTAAGGACTACAAAGTAGCTTGGGATTACCAAGAGGAAATCTTCAAAAAAACTGTAGACCAGAAAATCGCTAACCGCAAGCTACCCGAGAGTGAAAATATTGTTACGGATAATTACCTCATTTTCTGCCAACATCCACATGTTTACACACTGGGAAAAAGTGGCGATGAGAATCACCTGTTAGCAAATGAAAAGCTGCTCAAAGAAAAAGAAGCTGTCTTCTATAAAATCAACCGCGGCGGTGACATCACTTACCATGGGCCTGGTCAGATTGTTGGTTACCCAATTTTAGACTTGGATCATTTTTTTACAGATATTCATAAATACCTCAGGTATTTAGAAGAAGGTGTAATTATGACATTGCAAGATTACGGCATAGCATCTGGAAGGATTGATGGGCTAACCGGGGTTTGGCTAGATTGGAAGAATGCTAAAAAAGCAAGGAAAATCTGTGCACTTGGAGTAAAGAGTAGCCGTTGGGTAACAATGCACGGCTTTGCTTTCAACGTAAACACCAACTTAGACTACTTCAATTATATCGTTCCTTGTGGTATTCAAGACAAAGCTGTTACCTCGCTTGAAAAGGAGCTAGGTCATAAGGTTGAAATTGAGGAAGTAGAAACCAAACTCAAAAATCACCTTGCCAACATATTTGAAATGGAATTAATAGAATAGTTAGCCTTTCACAAACTTTAGCGAAATCCAATATCCTAAGAATGTGGCCATGAGATGCATCAATGATATGTGAAGATCGATTCCTAATACAGTAAGATTAAATATTTCAAAAACTACCGGTCCACTTAGCATAATCCAAGGTTTTCTACTTTTTGTAGCTAGTGCACCATAAACCTGAAACATCCCCAAAGATCCTCCCAGCCAGTTTCTTACAAAGGCAAACTGCATAAATTCGCTGTTAGGAAAAAGATCTAAACCAACGTTGTAGAAAAGACCGAAAAAAGGTGCAACAGTAAAATAAGCCGACATGAAAATCAGGGCTGTTTTCTTAGTTCCAAAAGCAGCTTCATGAGATTGAACGATCAACAAAAATCCAAGTACGGAGACAAATAAGATGTGGTCAAGGCCATTATGAAGAATTGGAGTTGTAAATAGGTTTCTGAAAAATATGAGTGGAGACTCTGTAAAATTCTTTACCCAAAATGCATATTCACACTGAAGTGCAACCTGCCAAGATTCTTCACAGTTTCTCGTTGATGCAAAACCTAGTACCCCTACAATTGTCCAAATAATTGCCAGATAAACCAGCGTGAACCCTTTACTCTTAACCAATTCTAATACCGGCTTACGTTCGTTGTAAGCTCCTCTCCAAGGGAATACGAATGGAAAAATTCTTTCCTTTTGAGGGTTCTTATTATTCATTTGCCTAAAATAGTGTTTGTGATCAAATTGCTTATTGTTCCAAGGGCTGACCCATTTGATCGCAAAACTATTCGATTAAGTAAATAGACAAAGAAGTTTGTGAAGAAGGATATTGATTTTTCACCTGTAAAAGATGTTCACGTAGTAATCGCAAAGGAAGAAGATGTTTGGAAAGTCTTCCTTATAAACCGAAACTCCAATAAGTTGGACAACGTGATGATAACCTCTCGTGGATATGGTGAAACAAAAACCGAAACTCAAAAAACTTCTGTGCTTAGGCATATGATTCCATACATTGATCCTGGAGAATATGCGCTAGTAGAACCGATAGACGAATCTGTATTCCATCTAAACAATGAATATTGGGTTAGCTATTTTATCGATGGAAAAGTCTTCGATAAGAAATTTATTTTTGTACCAGATTCGATTGTTGAAGATAACCTTACATTCATTGAAGAATTACAAATGAAGGGTATCTTACATGACTAATTGTTTGGTGTCATTCTTATTCTAAATCACCTACCTCCACCTGTTGGTTTTATTATAGAAGAATCCAAGCATCATAAAAAGTGAAAGTTTGCATAACCATTTTCAAGATTTCCTAATCATAGATATTGAAACCGTCTCAGGTAATGAGAATGTTGAAGAATTGGCACCGGCTCTTTACAAACATTGGGAAAGAAAAGCTGGGTTTATGCGAAATGATGAACACAGAACGCCGGAAGAGCTATATAGTGACCGAGCTGCTATTTACGCAGAGTTTGGAAAGATCATCGTTATAGGCATGGCCATTTTTCATGAAGATAATGGTAAACCTGCGATGAGAGTCAAA
The DNA here is from genome assembly GCA_964634415.1 of uncultured Roseivirgaceae bacterium. Classification (GTDB taxonomy): domain Bacteria; phylum Bacteroidota; class Bacteroidia; order Cytophagales; family Cyclobacteriaceae; genus Ekhidna. The sequence continues at coordinate 12,543 of CAZWLS010000090.1, forward strand.
TCCATTTCTTCAAACAATGAAAAAGAATTATTAACAGACTTTAAAAATTTTATAGAATCAAAATTTGATCAGGACAACTTAAGGCTTTGCGCACACAATGGAAAGGAATTCGATTATCCATACCTGTGCAGACGCATGCTGATCAATGACATCAAAATTCCATGGTCATTAAATATGACCGGTAAAAAACCTTGGGAAGTAAATCACATAGACACTATGGAGTTATGGAAGTTCGGAGATTGGAAGAGCTTCACTTCTCTTGATTTACTAACCAACATCTTTGGGATACCATCTAGCAAAACAGAATTAGATGGCTCAATGGTGACAAAAACATATTATAAAGAAAAAGATGGGTTAAAGAAAGTTGAGGAATATTGCCAGAAAGATGTAATTGCAACGGCACAGCTCTACCTCCGCCTCAACAACCTCCCCCTGATCGAACCAGATCAGATAAACATCATTAAATGACC